>NZ_JBLJAJ010000099.1:0-1684 GCF_047530005.1 Serratia sp. N21D137 | reverse complement strand
AACTCGAACACATACTCAACACACGAGGGAGAAAATCTCTGGGCTATCGCTCCCCCAATGAGGTATTTTTAACACACTTACAGGCGGCATAAGCCCCCTGGGTTTTGTTGCGTTTCGAGTGGGAATGAGGCAAGAAACTGCGCCGCTGAGTTTTTGCCGGTAACGCTTTAGGCGTTTGATTTTTTGGATTTGCTTTCGCTTTGCTTGATGCTTTAGACTCGGTAACTGACATAGTTGAGACTCCTTATGTATTGACTACTGTCTGCCGGACGGCTCACGTCCGGCACCCTTTTGCTTACTGCTTTTTCACACCGTAATCGGTGATACCGCGGTTCAACCAATACCCGGCATCCTTTTCGAAACTCCAATAACGCTTGACCAACTCGCCGTTTTTCCTGACAACGAGCCGGAAATGTGTCCCCTGATCGTCCTCGATAGCGATATTGCTGTACGCTGCGGCTGCGGTATTGGCCTGTTCACGCGAAAACTGGCCATCTGTTGGCAGCAACACATGTTGATCGGTTTGCTCCGTCATGGGCTAAAAACTCCTGTTGGTGATGCCCTGCTTGCACAGGGCGAAAGGTCAACTCTAGAACGGGATATCGTCGTCATAGTCGGCGGGAGGGAATTCACCGCCTTGCGGCTGTTGTGGCGCTGATGGTGTTTGCGCGGTCGCAGCTCCCTTTGTCGTACCTTTCCCTTTAGCAGTACGCTTGCCCTTGGCCGGTGCGCTGCCGGCTGCTGGCTGCGCGGCAGGAGGTTGTGCGGGCGTGTTGCCGCTGGTCTGGCGCTCGCCGCCACCCAGCATTTGCATGGAGCAATTGACCTTCACCACGATTTCGGTGGTGTAGCGATCGCCACCCTGTTCGTCCTGCCATTTGCGGGTTTGCAGTTGCCCCTCGATATAGACCTTTGAGCCTTTGCTCAGGTATTCCCCGGCCACTTCGGCCAGCTTTCCGAACAAGACGACGCGATGCCATTCGGTTTTTTCTTTTTGTTCGCCCGTTACCTTGTCGCGCCATGTTTCGGAGGTTGCCAACGTCAGATTGGCCACCGCGCCCCCATTGGGCATATAACGAATTTCGGGAGCCTGACCCAGATTGCCGACCAAAATCACTTTGTTTACGCCACGTTCTGCCATGATGATTCTCCTTCTGTCAGTTGGTTTTCAGCCCATATCTTCTGTTAGATTCTGGAGCCCCGGCGCAAGGGAGTTAACAGGAGAATGCACCTGGCATAAGGAGACGGATACCACCGCAACGGCGACTGAGCGGCTGCGAATCGTCGTTGCCCATCAGCGCCCAGCAGCCGTACCGCTGGGCAGTGAGAGCGGCGCGGCCATGGCCGCAGCAAGCGCGCCTTAGACCTAGACCTGGACCTAGACTGGTTCTTTCAGCATCGCTTGCTACCGAAGGCGGAGACACGCAACGCGTGGCTCCGTGGAGCTAGACCGTCGGTGTTTAGACGGACGTAGCGCAATGCAGGCGACGAGCCGACCGCCTGCGGGCGAGGAGCCTTGGGTGCCTAACGAGATCTTCCTTCCTCCACAGGCTTACCTGTTAGCGCCGATGTAAAAATGACCCACATGCCAATGTAAAACGGACCCACCATGGGTAAAACTGGCAGTTTTAAGCGAGCTGCCGATGCTAACATTGGAGTTAAGAGTGGAGATTGCTGTTCTTCG
>NZ_JBLJAJ010000098.1:0-1884 GCF_047530005.1 Serratia sp. N21D137 | reverse complement strand
TGTCAATGCCAATCGAATAGTGACCCAGGCTGCCAAAGTAAATCTGACCCACCCCTGTTAGCGGTTAGCCAGAAATGTCGGCGGTTGCCGGCTTCTTCAACTGACCACTTTTTAACTTGTCCTTCAGCCGATAACTTTGTCCACTAATCTGAACAATGTGGGCGTGATGCAGCAAACGATCCAACATTGCTGCTGTGAGCGTCTCATCATCCCCGAAGGTTCCTGACCACTGTGTAAACGGCAGATTACTGGTCAATATCAGGCTGCCCGACTCGTAGCGTCTGGCGACAACCTGGAAGAACAGGTTGGCTTCCTCTTTACCGAACGGCAGATAACCGATCTCGTCGATCACCAGCAGTCGGGGCTTGTGAATGATGCGGTTCAGATAGCCTTTTAGTTCACCCTGACGATGAGCCGCAACCAGCTGCAACATCATGTCCGCCGCGGTGATAAACCGGATACTCAGCCCGGCCATGGCACACCGATATGCGAGGGCTGCGGCAAGATGGCTCTTACCCACGCCAGATGGCCCCAGGAACACGATGTTCTCCTGTCGCTCGACGAACGCCAGACTGGCCAGCTCCTGTATCTGCGTCCGGGGGGCTCCGCTGGCGAACCTGAAGTCGAACTGTTCCAGCGTCTTGACCGCTGGCAAACCAGAAAGACGTAACAATGTCTGGCGCCGACGTTCATCCCGGCTGTCGGCCTCCAGCTTCAAAAGTTGCTCAAGAAAATCCCCGAATGACGCGGCGTCATCTATCGCCTTCTGGGCCAGTGCAGGCCACTCGGAGGCAATACGATCAAGGCGAAACTGCTGGCATAGTTCATCTATACGTTGATGTTGAAGGTCGCTCATGAACGCCCCTCCAGTAAGGACTGATAAACCGACAGCGGGTGCTGAATACTCTCCACCGGCAGAGCCCGACGTGGAGCATCAGTCAGCCGGGGAACGGAGAGCGGTCTGGTCACCGGTAGCGGCAGCAAAGCTGCCAGCTCCTTCTGTAATCGCTGGTCAGGAGGTACTCCGGTAGTGCCATGCTTACGGGCGTTAGCCGTATGAACAAGCCATGCCCCTATACGGGCGTTGGCAGAGTCAACATCCAGTAGCAAACCCGACTGCTTGAACGTCGTCGCCAGCGGCACGACAAAACTCTCCTTGAGGTAGCGGTTAAAGCGTTCGACCTTCCCCTTGGTCTTAGCGCGATAGGGCCGACAAACCCGGGGCGTAAAGCCGTACTTCTCGGCTACAGCCAGTAGAGCAGGGTTCCAGCGGTGAAGGCCCTCACCATACGCGTCCCGCTCCAGAATAATGGCCTTCGCATTATCAAACAGCAGATGCCGTGGCGTACCACCAAAAAAGGCCAGAGCATGCTCGATCCCGTCGCACCATGCGGCGGTATCCTGGTTCGCGTAAAAGCGGACGTAGGTAGCCCGGCTCCAGCCCAGCGTGGCGACTATAGCCAGGAGAGGGTTAGACCCCTGACGAATGATGGTGAAGTCGACCTGCATCTGTTCGCCCGGGTCGGTCTCAAAACGGACCACCGGCTCAACGGGCTGTTGCTTCAACGGGAACAGATAAGCGGTCAGCATACTGTAGCCCCCGGTGTATCCTCGTTCGCGGATCTCCTGAAGCATAACGCTGGCGGGGATCCAGTGTGGTCGTGCGGCCTCGATACGTTCGTTGATATACGCCTTGAAGGGGGCAAGCTTGCCCGGGCGAGGAGCTCTGGTGGAATAACGGGACGATGACACAGCATCCCCCATGCGTATATAGCGCCGGATAGTCTGGCGGGAACACCCCAAATGACGGGCAATAGCACGGATGGACATGCCTTGCCGACGAAGAACAGCAATCTCCACTCTTAACTCCAATGTTAGCATCGG
>NZ_JBLJAJ010000097.1:0-1979 GCF_047530005.1 Serratia sp. N21D137 | reverse complement strand
AAAAGCGAGGACTTTCCGCTTTTCAGGTCGTCAGTGATATCGTCTCGGCGGTGTTAGCCAAACACCCTTATCCTGACGTTTTTAGCCTCACCAAAGAGTCGTCAATCCCCCTCTAGTGAACGGTTACGCTAAAAGGGCGTCCACATACTGTACAATTTTTTGTAGGAAGTGCGTTTTTTTTCAAAGTGACTCTCCAGCATCAAGTTTTGCCAGTAGCATTTGGCCGCGCAGCCAGAGCGCTTGCCGCTTAGATTCAGGCAGACGGTCGAGATTTTTATATGTCATGCCCATACGATGATTTCCGCGCAGAATTTCGCTGTGTCGCATAATAAAATGCCAGTAGAGTGCATTGAAAGGGCAGGCATCATCCGTAGTGCTTTCTCTGACTTTATATACACAGCTGCGGCAATAGTCAGACATGCGATTTATATACTGACCGCTTGCGCAGTAAGGTTTAGAACCCAGGTAGCCCCCATCGGCATGCATCACCATGCCGAGCGTATTGGGTAGCTCAACCCAGTCGAAGGCATCCATATAAATTGCAAGATACCATTCACAGAGCTCATCCGGCACAATGCCCGCGAGCAGCGCAAAGTTACCCGTCACCATCAGGCGTTGTATATGATGTGCATAAGCATATTCAAGGCTCTGCCCTATGGCTTGCCGCATGCAGTTCATCTGGGTTTTCCCTGTCCAGTAGAATTCGGGAAGCGGCCTGCTGTTACCAAAGACGTTGCCACCTGCATAATCTGGCATCTTTAGCCAGTAGACGCCGTGTACATATTCGCGCCATCCAATAAGCTGACGAATAAAACCTTCAGCAGCATTGAGTTTAATTCTGCCGGTCAAATAGGCAGATTCCACATCACTACATAGCTGCCGCACATTAAGCAACCCAATGTTGAGAGCAGCGCTGATGCGGGCGTGAAATAGAAAAGGCTCGTTGCACGCCATCGCATCCTGATAATCCCCGAAAGCAGCCAGGCCAAAATCCAAAAAATAGCCCCACAGAGACTGTGCATCGGCGTGGGTCACCGGATAATCGAATACGTCCACTGAACCGTAATGGTTTGCAAACTGGTCGCGTACCAGTTCAATTACGTCTTGAGTAATTGCATCTGCGCTAAAGCGAGCCGGGTAGGGAGCAACCGCGCTTTTGGGAAGCGCCTTGCGGTTGTCTGTATCAAAATTCCAGCTTCCTCCAACCGGACTGCCGTCGGTATTCATTAGCAGTCCGCTTTTTCGGCGCATTTCACGGTAAAAAAACTCCATGCGCAACTGCTTTTTATCTTTAGCCCAGGATGAGAACTCATCGCGTGAGCACAAAAAGCGCGTGTCGGTATGCCACTGTATGGCAAGGCCACACTTTTTAAGTGACTGTTCAAGACGCCAGTCTCCGCATTCTGTGAGATGCACCTCTTCAAACTGTAACTGTGACTGCAAGCGTACCAGTTCGCCCGGTACTGACCCGGTATTCAGCGGGTCATCAAAGCTTACGTAATGCACACAAATACCCTGCTGCTGTAATGCGCGGGCAAAGTGGCGCATTGCACTGAAAATGAGTACTATTTTTTTCGGGTGATGAGGGACATGGCGTGCTTCCTCCCTGACTTCGACCAGAAGAACGACATCTCGTTGGCTATCCAGTTCCGTCAAAGAAGCCAGTTCAAACGATAGCTGATCGCCTAGGACCAGGCATAATCGGCGGTTCTTATTCATCAGGGTGAACCTTACAGTTAAGACAATGGGCTCTCTGAGCGTGATAAGATGGTTTATTCATGGGAAAATCCTCAGAAGACACGATGATTATGTCGGAGGATATCGCAAAGTTAATATCTCGGCTAATATGCCTTTGAGGTAGCCTGATTTTAACGGACACTCCTTCCTGAGTAGAATGGGATTAAAAGGAGTTCACTATGACCAGAAAAACTCAACGTTACTCGAAAGAATTTAGGGCCGAAGCCGTTAAAACCGTCTTG
>NZ_JBLJAJ010000096.1:0-2034 GCF_047530005.1 Serratia sp. N21D137 | reverse complement strand
TTAAAAACACAGCAAAACCGGCATTTTTACGTATAACCCTTCGCGGTCCCGCCCTCTCTGGGAATGTGTCACGCTACGACTCATGGTTAGTGCGCTCAAAAAAATGCAATTGAGCTTCCTAACCATCGAGAAGGTGCAGATTCGCCTGGCGTGGCTATCCCGAATAAGCAGGTAAGTTTGTTTAAGGTTGCGATGGATACGGAAGCCAAATCTCGAGGTTCAGGCATTCCAAAAGAAGCAAACAACAGGTGAAATGGCGGCCCCCTTGCGGGGGCCTCAGCCGCTTTTCGGCAGGTCAGGTCGCATTTACCGTCATGGACGAACCTGTTTCCAGGATTGCGGGATGCGATTTCGTTTCCAAAATCCCTGTAATCATCCTTGTAATTATTCTATACGTATTACCGATTCTATTCAACTATTGGTTGAATAGAATCGGATGAAACCGCCTAGGTACGCTCCTTTGCCGTTAGCCCTCAAACCCTAGCCGAAGGCCCGAACCCCGCGCTTTTGCGGGGTTCGGCGGAGCTTGCCCGGCAACGAGCCGGGTTAGCGTAGTCGAGTTGACGACCCTGCGCAGCTGGGGAGCCAAAGGGGGCCGTGCGACAGGAAGTCTTTTAACATATTGTTTTAATTTGATAAAACCAGCTATTCCATTAGCTGTAGCCTACCGGAACAGGCATTGCTGGTAACGGCGAGGTCTGAAGCTTCCGGGACAACGAGATTGGGCGTCAGCCCGGGGACAGTCCCGTGAGGGACTCTCCCTTGCTGCAAGCATCATGCGGCTGGATTGCAAGGCTGGTCAGAAGGGTTAACACATGTGAACTGTTGATAAACACCGTTATCGGCAACAGGCCAAAGATGCTGGAAGGCCTGAACCAAAATGGTACGAGATCTGGTTGCTCCACTGGTCCCCCCGGAGCACGTGGACATTGAGATCTCCGGTGAATAGACAGAACCCGCCCTGACCTTTTGTATGTTAAACGGAACCTGGTAAACCCGTATCGCTGCCTGATGGCAGGTGAACCGTGAGGAACACTATTGGCGATGAGGGCAGAGGAGGACGGAAAAAGCGAATGCCTGATGGTAATCATCAGGATACGGAGCGGTACATGCTTCGACACGAAAGTGGGCAGACTTCCGTCTGGTCTTTAACTGCATGAAATACTGTAAAAATTTCAACAGGATATCAGCGAGATGAATACACACTACAGTGTGTCCACGATACCCCGCCCGGCAGGCTGGCACGCCATTGACTGGCGAGCCTGCCATGCCCGGGTGCGAAAGCTACAGCTACGGATTGCAGAGGCAACCCGGCAGCAACAATGGCGACGAGTCAGAGAACTTCAGCGCATTCTCACACGCTCGTTCTCTGGCAAAGCCATAGCTGTCAGACGTGTTACTGAAAACACCGGGAGAAGGACGCCCGGGGTGGATGGCAAAACATGGAGCACCCCGGATGAAAAATGGAAAGGGATGTGCAACCTGAGTCCGCGAAGCTAAAGACCACAGCCGCTCAGGCGCATATATATCCCAAAATCGGATGGCAAAAAGCGTCCGCTGGGGATCCCGACAATAAGGGACAGAGCAATGCAGGCGCTGTGGTTACTAGCACTGGAGCCGATGGCAGAAACTACTGCTGACAATAACAGCTATGGTTTCAGGCCCATGCGTAGTACTCATGATGCCATCGAGTCCATATTTCACCGGATGAGCCAGAAAGTATCCCCAAGATGGGTACTGGAAGGCGATATCAAAGGATGTTTTGACAACATCAGCCATGACTGGCTGCTGTCCAATATACCAATGGACAAGCGGATCCTCAGGAAATGGTTGTGATCTTGACCCACCATCTCCAGACAGCTTTTGTATCTTAAGTTAACGATGCCCGCAGGCGCCGGTATTCCCTTGGGGAGTGATATCCCAGCGCACTATGCGGATGGTTTTCATTGTAATGGTTGAACGCCGCCGCCAGGTTCTGCAGCGCCGTTCGCGCATTCGGTTTTGGCATGAACGCTATGTAGTCTTCCTTCATCG
>NZ_JBLJAJ010000095.1:0-2085 GCF_047530005.1 Serratia sp. N21D137 | reverse complement strand
GACCTGCTTCAACGCGGCAACCAGCTCAGATGCCGGAACCACCTCCTCTCCGGCAGCAACAGCGGTAAGGCTGCCTTCCTGATATTGTTTCTTCCACTTGAACAACAGGCTGGGCTGAATGCCATGCAGACGCGCTACATGAGACAGGGTCATGCCCGGCTCCATAGACTGCTGTATAATGGCGATCTTTTCCTGTGGAGTCTTACGCTTACGGAGCTCCTGCCCCAACAGTATTCCTGTCATCTCAGAATTAGAACCAGTATTAGACATATGTTTAAGCCTATCTCTTATTTTAAGATACATCTACTGTCTGGTGTTTCTTGGGGCCGCGTCATACTGCAGGCCAGACAATCAACATTTTTCTGACCGCCAAACGGAAATCTGCAGCCACATTGTGCTTCTTTAGCGAGGCTATTCGCCATCAGGGCGAACCCGAGGTTGTTACTATCGATAAAAGTGGTGCTAACACTGCAGCTTTAGCCACGCTCTACGCCGATAAACCCGATGAGGAAGTGATTACCGTCAGGCAGAGTAAGTACCTGAACAACCTGATTGAGCAAGATCACCGGAATATCAAACGTCAGATATGGCCGATACTGGGATTCAAATCGTTTCGATGGGCACAGACGATCCTGACCGGCATCGAACTGAGCAACATGATACGAAAAGGGCAATATCAACACCTGCAAAGTGAGGGATTGTCACCCGCGGAACAATTCTATTTGCTGGCTGCCTAAATAACCGACAACGCAACTTTGACCAACTTCATGTCACTAGCCCTCCAGGTCACGCAGACTCAGCAAGTAACCAGGTACCAGCGGACACACTGAACGATGATATCGACGGGATAATGCAGGTGTTTGAAGTATTTTCAGGTTAGTTGCATAGTCAGGTAACATCACAAAAAACCAGTATGCTACCTGACAACTCCTTAATACGATAGAACCGTTTTGAGGCTTCCGAAAAAGCCTCATTTGAATAACAAAGACTGTTCACCACAACAAGGCCATTCCAAATCACAAATTATTTACGCATACGTTATTTTGTAGTAAATTCTTACTATAATGATGATAGTAACCATCATACAAAAATACTCCATAGGTCTGATTGCTATCACTTTCGTACAACGTTATAGAGCGATATTCTGAAAGCGCCGCACCAGACCAAGGGAAACGTGAGTTTTTATAGCTACCTAGATTTCCCCATTCACCATATAAACTCCCCACACCTCGGACATCCATACCATCTGTTAAAATATTTCTAGTCGGCAATATACTTCCTTGAGAAAAACATTTATTCATTGATTCATCAAAACTACGTGTTGATTCAGTAGGAGTAAACCAATTATTCACTGTAAAAGTGTAAGTTACACGATCTTTTCCACCCAAAACTGGTGTGGCAGTAATAGTGACTGATTTGGTTGATGAAGTGGGAATTCCATCAAAACTCACTTTTCCTGTGCCACCTACTGTTACCCATGGTTGTGACGAAGTCCATGTGTAATCACCAATATTAGGATTATTACCATTAAACTGCAACTGGAAGTTAGCACCTATAAAACCTGTTGTTGGGAAATTGCTAGTAACATCAAAGTTTTTACCATCAACCAAAATAGTAAGAGTAATCGGTGTTGCAAGGGTCAAACTTGGGGCTTCTATTACCAGCGCAGCATCCTCTAGAACCTTTGGAGTAATAACAGCCACTCCCTGTGTAGTACCTTTAATTGTTGCTGTATAAGTACCGTTTACCCCTGTAGTTGCACTCACGCTTGTACCAGCCAATGAAGATGCAAAGGTGACAGTCTTCCCTGTAATACCGGCACCGTAAATGTCTTTTAGATTCAAGCTCAAATTTGCAGTTTCACTATTATTCGCTGTAATTGATACTGGATTGACTGTTGTAATAACACTTGAAGCAACAGCTGCAGCAACAATTGATGATGCTTGTGTTCCTACCAAATTAACCCCAGTCTTGGCCTTTGGAGTCACGCCAAATATCAGCTTTTTCCCTATATCAGAAGCCTGCACTTCATAGGTCATATTGGTCGCACCTGATATAGGCGTATTTGTGTTATTATGGTACCAC
>NZ_JBLJAJ010000094.1:0-2108 GCF_047530005.1 Serratia sp. N21D137 | reverse complement strand
ACGTAAAAAGAAATCCCCGGCGAGGCGTTGTCCTGAGCCTGTGCCAGGCCCATTTTGTTGACCAACAGGCATAGGCCCATCAGAAGATAAATCGGGTATTTCATGGTGTGGTCTCCGTGGAGGCTGAGCCTGTCTGCTGGCAGGACTGGGAGAGTCCGCCATAGTCGGTGAGCGTCTGCCAGGCCACCTTATTCACCGGCCCGTCAACGGCCAGGGCGATACTGCTGTGTGGAGGCACCATCGCCGGTTGTTGGTCTAACGCCACGGTATGCCCGTCAACGGCCAGCATCCCCAGGGTCTGAAAATAGCCGGTGGGATTAATGGCCCGCACGCCGTGCGCTTCACGCTTGAACGTCAGCAGGCACGGGGTGTTGTCCGCGTGTAACGCCAACCCTTGCGGGCGATAAAACAGCTTGAGCACGAAACGTACCCCAACTGACAGCCGATCGGCCGCCGTTACGGGTTCAGCCTGTGCAGGAATGGCCGAGATAGAGAGATAAAACAGCGATTCCTGGTCGGAGGGCAGCGTGGCGTCCTGCGGCAATAGTCGTAGCAGTTGGCGGCTATCGCCTTGCAGCGAGAACAGCGGTGGCGTAACGATAAACGGCGCGGGGGTCGTATCGTCCAGGCCGTTCTGTACTCGGGCTTGGACCAGATAAGCCTGTTGCCCGCTATTGCTGACGGTGAGGGTTTGCGCTTTATCCGCGGCAGAAAAAATAACGCGTGTCTGCCCCAGGCTGATGCCGCCGCTCCCGGCCTGTGCAGACAGGCTGAAGGTGAGCAGCAGGCTTGATAGCACCTGATGAAATTGCTGTGTCATCGGGCCCTCACTGATAGAGAAACGTAAACATCAGCGTGGCCGTCACGTCACCGGTCGCAACCGTGGCACACCCGGTGCTGCCGCCACAACTGGCACCGGCATAAAAGGTGAACGTCTGGTTGACCGGTATCTGTCCGGGATTAGCCAGTGACAGCACGCTGTTGTTTTTGACTTCGGGCTGGCTGTAATCCGGCACGGTGGCACTCTGGATCACCAAAATCCCGGTATTCGCCGCCGATCCGGCATTGCGAAACAGCCATTTACCGTCTTGGGTGGTGCCAGTGCCGGCGATAGTCACGACAGGTTTAAGGCTGCCGCCCGCTGAACCGGTGCAGTCCTGCACGGAGAGGGTAAAGGGCTGTGGAGCAACCAGCTGGTTTGGGCGCAGCTGTGATTTAGCGATGACACCCAAAGGCAGAGTGCTTCTATCCAGGCTGAGCGTGCAGGTGCCATTGGTCAGCACGGCTGAGAAATCCAGCGTTACGGCCTGCACCGGGGCGGATACCGTTCCACCACCTGCCAGCACTACAGCCAGCACGGCCTTAAGGTAACGTTGCGCTGAACGCATCGGTGCCTCCGGTATCATTAATGGTCTGCCACTGCACCCGCTTGCCGGTTGCCAACGGTGTTTTAACCGGCCAGATATGGTTGCCGAAAGGGGGGATCATGAGTGCAGCCGGCGTGTCCAAAGCCAGTTGTTGCCCATTCACCGTCAAGCCGGCCAGGCTGACAAAATAGGGAGAGGAATTGGTCACCTTCAGCCCCCCAGCCACGCGGGAGAACTGCAACTCTTTTTGGGCGGCGGCAGAGGAACCGCTCAGGCTCGCAGGCCGGTAGAACAGCTTGATAATGTTGCCCACGCCGAAGCGCAGCTGGGCCTGCACGTCATTACGCTGCTGAGTCGGATCCATTTGCGTACTGGTTGGAATAGCGGTGGCATGCAAATAAAACACCGACTCCCGATCGCCGGGTAGCGGCTGGCCGGTAAAGGCGATACGTAACTGATTGGTGCTTTGCGGTTCCAGACGGAACAGCGGCGGCGTTACGGTGAACGGGGCCGTGGTCTGTGCATCCTGTTTACCGCTGACAGCCGTTTGCACCAGATACGGTTCGTGGTTAAGGGTGTTGCGTACCGCGACGTTTATACTGCTAGCCCCTTCAGGGTAAATCAGGCGTGTGGCATTAATGCCAAACCCGGCGGACCAGCCTGCCAACGGCGTACCCAGCAGGGCCACTAGCAGCGAAAACAGGGAGATAAAGCGCGTCATATTGCGGATCCTGAAAAGGC
>NZ_JBLJAJ010000093.1:0-2183 GCF_047530005.1 Serratia sp. N21D137 | reverse complement strand
TGCCCATACGCTCCTCCTATGCTCAAACTATAGGGCAGGATCGTCTACCGGGGTGGGGTCAGTCCAAACAGATGGTTGTGGGAAAGCCTCATTGCTCTTAATGCCTGGCTAAAAAATGAGCTTAACGTACAATAATTTTCGATATCCAAACTGACCCCTTAAAGACGGTTGAGGCAGCAACGCTGCCGTGCTCGCACCGAAGGTGCGCTACGTTCAAAGCGCATCTGAGCTGAGAAAGATTTAAGCCAGATGTAATCTGACAGATACCTGTATAAATAACCGATAACTATCAGATCAGGTCTGAGCTAATACAGCTGGAACGATTTATTTTTTAAGAAAAAATCATTTATCACTTCCATACACTGCATCAATAGCTATTTTTGCGGCATTTTTAATTACTGTTTCGTCATGTTTGTCGTTTTGATTAGGACGCGTTGTATACACAGCGATAACGGCAGGTGAATTGGCGTCAGGCCATAAAATAGCAACATCATTAGCTGTACCATAGAAACCACAGGTACCTGTTTTATCGCCAACAACCCATTTATCTGGAACAGCAGCTCTGACTCGCGCATTACCAGTAGTATTGCCTTTAAGCCAATCCTGTAGTAAGGCTTTATTTTTAGCATCAAGTACAGAACCAAATGCAATATTTTTAAGGCTCACTGCCATTGCTTTCGGAGTGGAAGTATCACGGTTATCGCCTGGAATAGCTGAGTTTAATTCTAATTCCCAGCGATCAAGCCTGAAGTCAGTGTCTCCCGTTGACCGCATAAATGCAGTCAAACCTTCAGGACCTCCTATGTATCTTTCCATTAATAGATTAGACGCTCCATTGTCACTGTACTGAATTGCTGCCATAGCCAAAGTCTGCACACTTGTACCCGTTTCGCGGTATTTTTCTGATACAGGAGAATGCTTCTCCATAACACGACCGGCATACTTCACCGTATCATCAAGAGAAACCGATTTGTCCTGAGTTATTTTTAATACGGATGCAGCAAGGAACGCCTTAAATGAACTGCATAAAGGAAATATCTCATCTTGCCTGTAGGAAAACTCTGTCCCATTTTTTGTATTTAAAAGATAAACACCTATCCGCCCTCCAAAAGCAGTTTCCAGTTCCTTAATTTTAGCCAAACCATTACTTTCCTGAGTGGCGAATGAGTTAAATGAAACAAAAGGAAGATAGAGCGAAAAAACAAGGATAATTGCATTCTTTTTACAAAAAAACATATTTAACACCTCTATAAAGTTTAATAGTCATTAAACAGACATTCATCCACTATCTTTTTGTGTATATGCCGCACTTAACGGCACATGTAAACCACAAAAAGAACCTACATATTTGCATAGAATAATAAAAGCTTGTTAGCTTTTTTATTTATCTACATGCCAATGAAATCATTTATTGAAAGTTTTTCGCTGGCTGCAAAAAAAATAAATACATTGATAATTTATCAATTATTTATGACCATGTAAACAGAAGTCATGATATTAATTTGCTGCTTCACTCATAGAGTCCGCCTCAAACGCTCTGTGATATTTACTTCCGAAAAAAACATCTTTTTTTAGCGCATAAATAGTTTGATAGCCTTCCACTAACAGCACCTGAAACAGGTTTTTCTTGAAAAGGAAAAGCCAAAATAATTCATAAACACATTATCCACACTGAATGCATCATGAAATGGGAGCTCAATTGAAATATCGAAAAAATCAACATAAAAATAGCGTGATCATATTAATTTTTATCCATTTTTTTTAGTAAATATAAAATTGAGTAATCATTATTTAGATGAAATCCTAAAAATCACTGTGTTCAACAGCATAATGCCTTGAATTATACATTTGTTCTTTATGGTGACAAGCTATAAAATATTTGCTTAGCCATAAGTAAAACTTTTAGGTTAGTACACCATGAAAAGTCGCCTCCCATTGAACGGTAGCGCGCAACTCCTCCTGATGGTACGGTATCGCGATAGGTTATGCGTAAAATTGCCATTTTTGCTGTGCTTTTAAGCTAAAATCCATTTTCCAGGCGCACTTGTCCAGCGCCGGGCCCCATTCCCACTCGAAACGCAACAAAGTGACCCACTGGCCAGACCCGGATAAAATCACCGCTCTGGCCCTACTGGAGAGCCTGTTGCATGCAGGGAAAACATCTGACTCAGAAAGAGCGGTTC
>NZ_JBLJAJ010000092.1:0-2286 GCF_047530005.1 Serratia sp. N21D137 | reverse complement strand
CTCACCCCGGCAGCGCCCGGTGCGCGGACCACGGCCACCGAGGTGCCCAGTTGCTGACTCAGCGTCACCCCGTTGGGGTGTACCACCAGCCCCCCGTTACCACTCACATTCAGTGAGTTATAGCGGCTGCTGTGGCTGTATCCGGCGCTGACCATGCCCTGACTCCCCTGCCAACCCAGAGTCAGGTTGCTGGTGCTACCCCCGTTGCCACTCTGGTTGTTGTTACTCCACCCCTGCATCAGGCTGTAGGACAGGCGGTCTTCCGCCGCCGAGCCGCTCACCCCCACTTGTTGCCGTACACGGCCTTCACTGTCGTGCGTCATCTGGTAGCTGGCGTAGCTGCGGTTGAGGGCAGGCTGCGCGCTGAACAGGCTGAACGGTACCTGCATATTGAACGCCAGCTGGCGGTTCTGCGGCCAATCCCCGTCGGATTTTATCCGGTCAACGCTGTAGGCCAGGCCATAGCTCACGCCGTGCCAACTGCCGTTGTAACCTGCCGACAGGGTATTGTTCACCTGCTCATCGCCCCAGTAATCACTGCGCGCACCCGACAGGTACAGCGATCCAAAATCCCCCAGTTGCTGGGTTACCCGCACCTGGAAATCCGAACGCTGTCGGGCCAGTGCCCAGGGCACCTGGCCTTCACTGAGTTGATAACCGCTGTTATTGAAGTCAGCAAAGTTGTAATAGTGCCGGGTGGAGTAACGATAAGCCGTCAGATCTACCGAGGTACCCGTGCTGAGCAGGCTTTTGGCATAGCGTACCCGGTATGACTGGCCGCTCTGTCTTTCTTCATACATGCGGGCCGATGAGAGGGTCACGTCCGCCGACATGGCGCCGAAATCCCCCAGCGAAATCCCGCTACCCGCCACCGCCGAGGCGTATTTCTCCGCTATCAGCCCGCCGCCGTACAGCGTGATGTCATGGGGCAGCCCGTAAATCAGGGTGCCCAACGCAAAATGGGCCTCTCTGGAGCCGGTGGTGATGCCGCCGTTGTAGCGCCCGGCTGTCAGTTCGTACTTCAACCCACCCGGGCGTTGCATCACCGGCAGAGCCGAGAAGGCCTGGGTCCAGGTACGCACGCTGCCATCCGCTTCGGTCACCGTGACCGTCAGGTCTCCTCCTTGTCCGGTCTGGTACAGGTCATTAATCCGAAACGGCCCCGGGGCGACATACGCCTGGTACACCACGTTACCGTTCTGGCTGACGGTAACCCGGGCGTTGCTCTGCGCAATGCCGCTGATCACCGGGGCGAATCCCCGCAGGCTGAGTGGCAGCATGTCTTCGCTGGAGCTCAATTTCACCCCGCGAAACGGAATGCTGTCGAAAACGTCATTGCCGGTGTTGTTTTCCCCAGCCAGCACATCCGAACGCCAGGCCTGGATATCGCGTTGCAGATAGGTATTTGAGAAACGGGTTTGCTGGTTGCTTTGCGTGTCGCCATAGCCACTGCGGCTGTTATTGTAGGTGTAGGTCATGTCACTGCGCAGGCGCCAGGCCTGCCAGTTCAATCCGCTGTGCAGCCCCAGGAACAGGTTGGACTGTTCGCTGTTGGATTGGCCCCACTGTCCGTCCTGACGGCTGCGCCCGCCGTTGAGGGTATAGTTGAGTAAAAACGCGGTCATGCCCTGGTCCCATAGCGCAGGGTTAACCACGCTGCTGGCGTCCGGCTTCATCGCCACCTGGGGAATGCTGAGTTCCAGGCGCTGTTGCTGAAAATCAAAGTGTACCCTGGCATCAGGGATCAGGGTGGCCAGGTCACTGACTGGCTTGTCGACCGGCAATCCGCCAAAAGCGGGCAATGCGGGGGTATTAATCCCCATCTCCGCCAGGAAGGCCGGGGTCAATTCCGGGCTGACCTGGCCCTTGTCAGCCGGGGTGAATACGACGCGGTATTGGCCACGCTCGCTGCGGTTGACCAACACCGTCACCAGATAAGTCCCCGGCGGGGTCTGTCCGGCGCTTTCAAATGCACTCAGGTCGGTGACGGCTTCCAGGCCACCACCCAGCGACAACAGCGCCGGGTCAAAGTAGTCGCGGCCCCAGGCTGGAGACGTGCCTGCAATCAATGCGCTGCCCACCAGGAGTGGGGAAAGCGCAAGAGGGTGAATTTTCATTATTATCCTATCCGTCTGAAAGAACGTGGCTCCCCGTAACGAGCCAGGAAGGGAGAAATCGTCAGTCCTGTTGGGCAACCGGAGTATCCCAGCCATCTTCATCGATCAGCTGCCAGCTGACTTTCCCGCTCGCGGTGGCGGGCAGGGTGTAAGACTGCTTGCCGAAAGG
>NZ_JBLJAJ010000091.1:0-2310 GCF_047530005.1 Serratia sp. N21D137 | reverse complement strand
CGGCTTATAGGGGCGAGCCGGGATGATAACGGTGCCGTAGTGCGCCGCCAACGCCTGGTAACTGTCATTGATGACGGGTTCATAGCGATCGGCCTTTTTCACCGCGCTTTTGAGGTTATCGGGGACCAGCAGCTTCGGTACACCGCCCAGGAAGGTCAGACAGCGGCTGTTGGCGTTCAGCCAGGACATCATATCTTGACCTTCACAGGCCTCCACGTAGGTGTAGTTAGACGCCCCCATCACGGCCACGAAGATGGCCACACGGCGAACCTCGCCGGTATCCGGGTTGATGACGGGAACCGTCGGACCGCAGAAGTCGATAAAGAGCTTTTCACCGGCACGGTGCTCCTGACGCATTGAGAGGCGCCGTGTCTTTTTCCACTCCCGGTAGCAGCGGCAGAAGTGGGAGTACCCCATCGCCAGTTCCCCGGCCTGAGCCTTGTACTCCATCCATAGCAGTTGCCGCGTCACGCCGGGTTTTCTCATCTCGGTATCGAAGTGAAGCAGATCCGGCATGACCCGCTCTGATGCAGGTATGCCTTTGGCCGGGAAGATGAGTTTTTCAAGGCCATCGTGGGATATCGTTTCAGGAAGGGGCCATGGCAGAGATGTGGCTTTAAAGCGGGCGAGAACTTCAAAAACCGTCGAGGCACTGATTTTCATCGTCAGCCCGATACAACGGTTGGTCAGCTTCTGGTCGAACTTGAGCTGAAGGATCTTGAAACAGGTTTCCATAGGGCTCCTGGCTTTTCTCTAATGAGATGGTCACCCCCTCCTTGTGTGCGGTACGCTGGCTGGGTGTTTTATTTCAGAGGAAACCAACATGAAAAACGTTACGCTTATTGGTATCGATCTCGGTAAACACTCCTTCCACGTACACTGTCAGGACGAAATGGGTAATGCCCTTCTGCGCAAAAAGTTTACCCGAACCAGACTGATGGAGTTTTTAGCCAGTTGCCAATCAGCGACTGTTGTGATGGAAGCCTGTGCGGGAGCCCATTTTATGGCGCGTCGGATTGCTGATTTAGGTCATGAGGCAAAGCTGATTTCTCCACAGTTCGTCCGCCCTTTCGTTAAGAGCAACAAAAACGATTTTGTCGATGCTGAGGCTATCTGCGAGGCGGCTTCCCGCCCCTCAATGCGCTTTGTTTCACCCAGAACTGAAGACCAGCAGGCAATGTCTGCACTGCATCGGGTCAGAGATTCACTGATACGCCAACGCGTTAAAACCACCAATCAGATGCACGCATTTTTGCTGGAGTTCGGCATCAGCATGCCGCGCGGTATTGCCGTAATTCGGCGTCTGGCCGCCGTGCTGGAAGAAAATGACTTCCCGCCTTACCTGGTAAGGGTTCTGAACAGGCTCCACAGCCAGTATATTTACCTTTGCGGGGAAATTGATGAAATCGATATGGAACTGAAAACCCACCTTGCGGAGGATGAAACCGCACAGCGACTGCTGACCATTCCCGGCGTCGGACCGGTAACAGCAAGCCTGTTAGCCGCACGACTGGGTGACGGGAAAAACTATGCCAGCAGCCGTGACTTTGCGGCGTCAACCGGGCTGGTTCCCCGCCAGTACAGTACAGGTGGAAAAACGACACTGATGGGCATCAGCAAGCGAGGTGATAAGAATCTGCGGCGGCTGCTGGTGCAGTGTGCACGCGTGTTTATGCTGCGGCTGGAGAACAACCCAGGGCGTCTGGCAGAGTGGGTTAAAAAGCAGCTTGCCAGCCATCACTCTAACGTAGTGGCGTGCGCGCTGGCAAACAAACTGGCACGTATAGCCTGGGCGGTTACGGCACATCAGGCGGCGTTCAGCAAATAAAAGAGCCAACGAAAAACTCTTCAGCTCAGTGAGTTAACACATTACTTTCTGGTTTTGCGACGACAGATAATTGATGACATGAACGGCATATCGGCCTGCTGATGAACCTGATCCAAAAAGTGGCTCTATGAAGCCGACTCTCTTTTAAGGTTCGGCAGGCGCGAAACTCATCGTGGCGCGAGCATGAATACTCACTAGACGCCGAATAGATTTACGCAAGCCCATCATAAATCAAAATCTGTGTTGCAAAAACGGGGGTGACCATAGATTTTTGGACATCGATGCCTCCATTGGCGTAAAAATCAGCCATGGAGACAGTGTAAGAAAGAGTTAATTCCCGGAGTGATCGGCAGGATGCCAAACCCTGATCGGAGGCATGCCAAACCGTGATCGATTGTGATGCCAAATCGCGATCGGAGATGCATGCCAAATCATGATCGATTCGAATGCCAAACAGTGATCGATTCAGACGCCATTTTGCA
>NZ_JBLJAJ010000090.1:0-2320 GCF_047530005.1 Serratia sp. N21D137 | reverse complement strand
CAACCGGCAGCGTCGTCATTCCCGGTTGGGTAATCTCTCACCGGCAGACTTCGAGAAGAACTATTATTGCATGGCTGCTTAATAAAAGAACAAATGACAGTGTCCGCTATTGCCAGTACACCTCAGAGATGCACGATAAGATCATCGGCTCGTATCTGACAATCAACCACTACCACTAAATCTGCGTCACGACCGTATAACGCGAGTTGATATTGCCTAAAAACGTCGGAAGGTAACTTTTTTGACTTTTCGTGTTTTCTGCCAGAATGGTAGATATTGAGAATATTCTATTTTAGCAATGCAGAAAAATTCTCGGGATAAGGGCTCCTCGGGCTAGTAGCCTTTCAAATTGCATGGGAAATATCGTTGATACCGATCGCACCAAAGGTATTCATCCGGGTACGGCTCTCCGTGGTTTCAACCGGTTTATTATCAAACCATAGCTATAAAGAAGGCGAACGTGAGCAAAACACAACCATCCGGGAATTCGGGATAAATCGCTAAAGGTGTTTTTGCGTGGTTGGCATAAAAAATCCTGCTTGTCGGTATGTCGGTGGAGATCAGCTTCAACACGCTGGACGGTTGGATAATCACCCAACCGTCAGCAGCGCCAAATGCGGCTCAGTTAAACGTCACCAGCATTTCTGTAGAGGCAGTGACCGCACCGAATGGCACGCTACTGCCTCCTGAACACAGTCGCCAGGTGAGCTGATTGGTCAAGGTTTTGCTGCTTTCTGCACTGGTGATACTGCCCAGTTTTATGAGGGAGTTATCAAAGCGCAAGCCGGTTGTGGCATTGCAGTCGCCACTGCCGGTCACCCCGTTATCAATTTCCCCGGTGATATAGCCTCCCTTCTGGTTTAATGCCAGCCTCGAAGCGGTACTGTCGTACAGGCCGCTGATGGCGCGGAACTGCAGATTGATATTGGCATTTATCCGGTCAGTAGGCTGCCCGCAGGTGGCAACCAGTTGCACGGGCTTCACCGCCAGTTCTGCATTGGCCTGGGTATTGCGAATGACCGATCCGAAGTTAATGGCCGTCGGGGTATTCACACTACATTCCAGCGTGGAGATGCGCAGGGAAATATTGGTGGGCAGTATAGAGGTCCTTCTATCCCCTAAGGTAGTGGCGGAAAAGCTACCAAAATACATGGGGGGAACTGAACCCTCTCCAGCTTTTTGGCTGCCGTCCGCCACCAGTACCCAGGTGCCTGAGAGCGTCGCCGTACGAGTACCGGAACTTGAGTAAAATGTATCATTCGACGACATGGCAGGGGGCAGGCACCATGTATAGTCTGGCGGTGAGGTAATATTCCCTTGTGACGTTGAGGAGCCTTCGGTTTCCGGCAGCCCAATGGTGCCAGTCAACATCCCCTGTGAATTGTTACTTAGGGTATAAGTGGCGCTACCCGAGGCCCGAGGCATCAATCCGACTCCAGGTACCCCGGTCAGCGGGAAGGCCAAATAGCCACCAATGCTTTTCAATTCATTTGAGGCCATACACCGGGTCGTTGACTTGGAGACTGACAAGAGTCCGAATTGGGGATCAAGTTTCGGATTACCGAGATTGCCACGTAATGTCGCGTTAAACGGCATGCCCTCCCATAGGATCCCCGTGCCCTTGCCGATGGTGATGGTTTCCGCCAGAACGGGGGCCGCAAGGGGCATCATTAACGCCATGCTGGCGATACCGCATGATGCGGTCTTTATTAATCGTTGTTTAATCACTGTCCTTCCTCACATTGCACATTCAGCATGCGCACCGGATTATTTGCTGATACTGCTGCCTTGCTCAGGCTGAAGTGGGCTAGGCACTGCTGTGCAGTCCCACGGCCCCACGCCGCGCGCAATTTTCCCTGTTCCGGCAACCCGCTCAGGTAGACCTGGCCGGCATCACCCACGATGCCGCTGTTGATCTCCGCTCCTTCCCCGGCCAGTGTCACCAGCGTGCCGAAGGGTACCGGCATGCCAGCCTGGGTCAGGGTTATCAGCGCCTGATAGCCGGTGCGTGGCGTAAACGTGGCTGCTACCACCGCCCCTTTGGTGGGATAGACATTGGTGCTGCTCTGCGGCAGGTCGACATCTTCCGGCAGCGTCGACGGGTTCAGGCTCACCGTGTTGTTTTGGTAAGGCGACAGGTACGGCACTACCGCATAACCGCGACTGTCGGTACGGACTCCGCCGTTCATCACACTCACCCCGGCAGCGCCCGGTGCGCGGACCACGGCCACCGAGGTGCCCAGTTGCTGACTCAGCGTCACCCCGTTGGGGTGTACCACCAGCCCCCCGTTACCACTCACATTCAGTGAGTTATAGCGGC
>NZ_JBLJAJ010000009.1:0-167308 GCF_047530005.1 Serratia sp. N21D137 | reverse complement strand
ATATAGAGATTGACCTGCTTGTCGTTAAGCGCCACAACCTCTCCATTAGTTGGGAAATCGGACGCTTAGCTTACAAATCGGCCAAAGTAATTGACGCGACAGAGGTCAGAGTAATTGTCGCCTAATAGGCAGCAAGGCAGCGCAGATAGGTACAGCGATTCACGCAGCTCTGCTTGAGCCTGACATGTTCGAAAGGGATTTCATTCTGGAGCCAGATATTACCTCTCGGGCATCCATAGAATATAAAGCGCTAGCGGTCGACCATGACCCAGAGAAAATCCTCATCGGCAGTGAAGTCGAAACCATAAACAGGATGGTCGAATCTTCCCGCCTGAATGAAGATTTTATGGACTACCTCGGCGCAAAGGGTCGCTCTGAAGTATCGATGTTTGCCACCTGCCCTATTACGGGCCTCAAGCTTAAATGCCGGTTCGACAGACTATCCGATAGTCACGCTTACCCTCTCGACGTAAAGAGCTGTAGAGACGCCACAGAGCGCGGATTTAGTAGCGCATTCGGCCAGTATCACTATCACGTTCAAGCTGCCTTTTACCTGTATGTGCTGAAGCTGGCAACGGGGCGTGACCTCAATCAGTTCTGCTTCTTCGCGATAGAGAACAACGCCCCATATAAAAACTGCATGTATTACATCGGCGAGGACTCGCTCGATCTCGGCAGAAAGACCATGTTCGAGGCCATGCAAAAATTAACCGAATGCCTGGGCGACGAAACAATGCGCACCGAAGGAATGGTGTTGCCATCCAGCGAAATTAACGTCCCGGCATATCTATTTGATGATGAAATTGACGACGAGGTATATCTCTAATGGATCTATCAAGAACAATTGTCCCAAAGTCTGACCAGCTCAACTTTGAGGACGTCCAGTCGCAATGTATTACCGCCGTTATCAAGTCTGTCCGGGCTGGCAATAAAGAGCAGCCGGTGTTTATCGACCTTGATGGATATGACGGGCGTCCGTACAAGCCATCAAAATCAATGCGCCGCGTTCTGATTGGCGGATGGGGTTCGGATGGTCATTCATGGGTTGGAAAGTCCCTGACGCTGACTGGCGACCCGACAGTGAAGTATGGCGGCGTAGCGGTCGGCGGCATCAAGATTTCTGCAATGAGTGATATCGCCGATAACTTCTCGCTGATGCTCACCACGTCACGCGGAAAGCGCTCAGAGCACCGAGTTAAGCGGCTGGAAGCAAGTCAGGCAAAAACTGAGAAAATCTCAGACCCTCAAGCGCTCCTGAGCTGGTTCGCTGAAGAGGCTGGCAAGATGGATTTGCCAAAGCTTAACGCGGCATATACTCGCGGAGAGGCCGCCCTATCGGCGCATCCTGACCACCTGAAGAAACTCACCGAAATGTACAACGCCAGAAAAGCCGATATCACCGGGGAGACTCACCCATGAACGAAACAAACCACCCATCATCCCTAGCTACATGCACTCTCATTCAAGACTTCCTCGGCGTGAAAGACGGCGGTATTTACGAAGCTGTAGTGAAGCAAAAGCAGCAGCTGGATGCTGTTGTTGCTGAGAATGCGCGGTTACTGCCAAAAGCAGCCAGCGAACTATCAAACGCCTGGGTGCTGAATAAATACTGGGTTGGCATCAATGCCGCACTCATGCATCTGGAAATGGGCCGCGTTGATGTAGCGCGTGAATGGCTAGGCAATACGATTGCAGGCCCTGGCCTTGACTGTCCAGAACTCGAAGAGGTTGACGATATCGATGCATGGGCGGCACACCAGAACCGGGGAAGCGTTAGCCACGCTCAGGCGCTGGAATTAATCAAGGAAGAGGCTCCCATCACGGCATCAGCACTGGCAGAAGTAGAGGCTAAAGCGATTGAGAAGGCTATCGAGCATTTGCATTGCGCAATTAGCCCTACACCAGATGCCATTACGATTGTTGGTGTGCTGAATGATTTCGCCAAGCAGCTGCGGGGGATCCGGTCATGACAGTATTTGAGATGGAAGGCGTACTCCGTGGCAAGGCAATTCCCGCTGACATGAAAGTCAATGAGTCGCTTGCTGCATATTTAGTCCGAAAGCTGGCGGATGCTGAAGCGCGCGGAGTAGAAAAACTGGCGGATGCCTGGGCCTCTATCGCAGCGCGTGATGATGGTGTCACGAAGTCAGAATCCTTAATCCTGAAATATCAGCAACGCGCTGATGATGCGCGGGCGTTTGCTTACGAGCTGCGGGAGGGCCGGGCATGAGCAAAGAAACGGGCGGGCCAGCGTTTCCAATCTGGCATGAAACTAGCGTTTGCGCGTCAGGGATGTCTATTCGTGACTACTTTGCGGGGTTGGCTATGCAGGGTTGGCTTACCTCATACGGCGAGGACATGGCGCACCCTGCACAGCGTGGTAATGCAGATGATGTTGCTCGTAATGCCTATGCGTTGGCAGATGCAATGTTAAAGATTCGTGGCGAGGCCCATCATGAAGAGTAACAGGCAGGCGCGGCGCGTCTTGAACATGCCACATTGGTTAAGCAATACGCAGTTCCAGGCAAAGTGCAAACACACCGGAAAGTGGGTTGTAACACAAACGAATAGCTGGTCAGTATCGGAAGGCTTTTATCTTTCGCGGCAACGCATCGCTTTTGAACGAGCGGCATTCAGGTCGGGGCAGCACACACAGGGGGAGAGAGAGTGAGCAAGCTAACGAAAAAGCAGCGTGCTGAGTTGCGGCAGATGTTCGGCGGGCGATGCGCCTATTGCGGGTGTGAGTTACCAGAAACCGGCTGGCACGCTGACCACGCGGAACCTGTCATGCGGGTTTTAGAGCAGGATATGCAGGCCAAGGAGAAAGGCTTATTCAAGCTCAAGGACACCGGCAAGGTCTGGCACGCGGATCGCGATTGCGCAGAAAACCTGTATCCAGCTTGCGCCCCTTGCAACCTGTTCAAAGCGACATTCAGCATTGAAATGTTCAGAGAGCAGATAGCTGCCCAGGCAGAACGCGCCCGCTTATACAGCGTCAATTTCCGCACCGCCGAGCGATTTGGTCAAATTCAGGTAACCAATGAACCGGTTGTGTTTTGGTTTGAACGTTATGGCACACAGGGGGAGAGAGACTAATGGCATTCGTATCAATTGAGACTATGCGGAAGTTTTCTCGCAATGACACAAAAGGGCCGGTGGTTACTTTCCGCAGAACTGGCAATGGGCACATAACGAATGCTGTTTTCGAAGGCCCAAAACAACCAACCATCGATGTTCAAATCGATGCGGAAGTGAAGCAAGTCCGGTTGAGAACGGGCAAGGCTGGCACTCACAAGCTGTGCGGGCGCGTTGGGCACTCGTTCGCTTTTCCACGTAAAGCAGCAGATGAGGTTATCCCGGCAGAAGAAAAGGCAATCCGCGTCCACCTCACGAAGGGTGACGACGGTTGGTGGTATGGCAGCTATGGGGTTGACGCCCAGGAGGAAGCAAAGCATGAGTAAGGCGAAAAAAAAATTCGATGGCTCTTGTTCGTACATGTGCAGCGATGACGCGAGATTCCTTGTCATGCGCGGCGACTATGACCGAGAGGCCATTATCAAGGCAGCAATCGAACAGGGCCAGATAGATGAGGAATACGCCAAAGAATGGAAAAGCGCTGAGTATTACCAGAGCCATTACAAGGCATCCCCCATCGGCGGCCCTGATGGTTATAGCTCTTGGAATCATCAGCGTGATACCCCCTGCCGTGGTTCGTATTTCGCATCTGTTTTGCAATGGAGTTAACCAATGGTCGTCTATCTCATGATGCAGGAGCAACAGCATGACAGTTGAAGAGCAAATTAAATACCTTGAGCATTTACTCAGACAGGCTCGCGAGCAAAACGCTCCAGACCCACTGCGTGAATTTAACCGGCAAATGGAAGAGTTGGAGAGGGAGCGAATTCGCGGGCAGCGTAGGTCTGATAACTGGTCTTTGTACTCTGCTGGAACCGTGCAAACAACAAATCTATACAGTTACTGAGGTGACAGCATGACAGATAAATTAGAAGCGCTTAGCCAGCCTGTTGGATATTTCATCGAGTGGCAAGATGCGGAGACTGGCGAAAAAGAATGGTGCGAATGCAGCAAGCAGAACGGCGCTCCGCTCTACTCGCAAGAGTACGTAACCGCACTGCTGGCAGCGCTGGAAGAGAAAGATAAGCAAATCGCACATCAAAAAATATGCCTCGACAATGAAATTAAGTCTAATGCGTGGGCATTTAATCGAATTCGGGAGCTTGAGCAGCGACTACAGCAGCCCAACAAAGAAGGTAAGGAATTGTTTGCAGAAATCAGCAGCGAATGTGTAGTAGATAATGACAATTTCGTTGGGTATCTAGTTAAAGACGAGAGCATGGGCAATTTAGAGCGACTACTTACAGGGTCACTGTCACTTCCAATCAAGCTAACCCTGCCAACAACACGCTACTGGCATGGCCCGTTAGGCACATACGAAAAATCGGACGTCATTGCATGCATAAATGCTGCGGCTAAATCTTCGAATGTGATCATCAAGGTCGAGGGGGAGTGATATGGCATACGTTAGAAAAATGATAGATGGCGACGGGCTTAATCATCTAACGGGGATCAACCACACCACCCTGTGCGGCTGGTGTGACACCGGCGAATGGTCAGAATCTTTTATCGGTGAAATCACATGTCCAGACTGTAAGAACGAGGCTTTAAACGTGTTTCAGAACTGCAAAAAATCCGAAGTGAAGAGGTGATGCATGACAAGAACAACAGAGCAGTTGAGAGAGCGCATTCGTGGGCTTGAAATAACGTTGCAGCATAAAAACTGGGAGGCAGTAAAAGCAGATTTGGAGTGCATGAAAGAGCTGCTGGCTGTAAGGGAGGCGCAGAGCGAACCCGAAACGTTTGAATGGCGTCAACATTACTCGGAAATTGGCAAGTCTGGGCCATGGGTGAAACTGAACGACAAACGAACGTACGAAAGGCTAAAGCAAAAGCATGCCGGTGATGCTGACTATGAATTTCGTGAGATGTTCACCGCCCCGCCTGCGCCTGCGGTGCCTGATGTAGCCGCCCCGAATGGGATCGAGATTTTAGCCAGCACATATGCACCAAGAGGGGTTACATACCAGTGGGATGCTGCTGAGTGTAACGCAGCGACTGACTCATGGAACGCCTGCCGCGCCGCAATGCTCAATGGCTCAGGGGTTTTATGGTCTGGGTTCGACCCAGCACAGAACTGCCTTCCGGCTATTCCAGATGGCTACAAGCTGGTGCCGGTTGAGCCGACAGAAGCGATGATTAATGCCGGAAGGGAAATCGATAGTTCACCATTGAACATGAGCCCGCGCCACCGAGTTGAGCTTATCTATCGCGCAATGCTGGCAGCAGCACCTACCCCTACCAAGTAATCACCCTTCACTCTTCGGAGTATCCCCTATGAACATCATCAGCGTCAGGATTCCCCGCGCCTATTTCACAGATGGCAGGGTTAGCACGGATTCGCTAGAGCAAGTTATTCATCAAGGCCTTTGGAGCCAGTGCGGGGTCATGCCTGCACCGGTTAAAGTGACTTTGCATGAAGGGCATATGACTTTGGCATCCGGCTGTTCGGCTGATGATGTCGAGAGAATATTAGGCTTAGGAGACAAACCATGCACGCAGACCAATTAGACCAAGCTTCTGAGCTTGAGCAATTCAACATTCAAGTAGCGCTGAACTCTCGGCAGCACGAGCCAGCACCGTCGCCCATCTGCCTCAACGGCGATTGCGGTGAGCCATCAGTGCCAGGAACCAACTTCTGCTGCAAAGAGTGCAGGGAAGATAACGAGCGCCATCAGTGGAGCCTGAAGAATCGGAGGGTTGCATGAAGATTAGAGTTGATTGGGAGGTGGTGATAGTCATCGCGCTATTGTGCGCTGCGGCGGCGATATTGGGGATGGGTATGGAGGGGTAAGGCGTGGACATACTCACAAACAACGTTATCCGCAGTACGGCCAAAGAAGCCATCAAAGAATTCAGCCAACCAGGCAACACACTCACCTACCGACAAATCCTCGATAAAAACGCCCTGAAGGTTGCGCACTTGTTGTCAACAAGGCCACCGGCGTGGCTGCAGCTGAATTGTGTGTGTCATGAGGTATACGCAGAGAAGTAACTAGCAACTTATCAAGTTATTAATTTACCAACTAATGCCCACTGCATGGGTGGGGATCGTCACGTCTTATTTGCGGGAGTTTGCATGCTGACAATCAGACAATGGAACGAGCGGCAGCCAATTAAGCGAAACGAAGAAACCATAAGGCGGTTGATTCGTGAAGGCAAAATCTGGCCTGCACCGGAGAAGGATGGCAAGGAGTGGTTGCTGTCCGAAAACGCAAAGAGAATCGACGGGCAAAGCAAGAAGCCTGGCGGTCTTTTAACGAGGATTAGGAATGGCAAGAGTCAGGAACTCAAGGCGGCGCGATCTTCCGCCAAACCTCTATGTTCGTAATGGGGGTTACTACTGCTACCGCGACCCAAGGACGGGTAAAGAGTACGGATTAGGGAGGGATAAGCGGCTGGCAATAACTGAAGCAATCTCAGCAAATCTGGAGTTTATGGCGGGTGATGGTGAGCGAACTTTGGCACAGCGCATCCAGGAAGAAGGCGTGGTTACATTTCATGCGTGGCTCGACCGGTACGATGCCATTGTTGAGCGCCGAGGCTTGAAGGAGTCAACGATGGTAAATCACCGTAGCAAACTTGGGATATACCGTGATTACTTCCCAGACAAGCCGATGGCTGAGTTCACAACGAAGGACATCGCCGGGTTCGTTAACCACTACGTTGAGCAGGGGAAAAGCTCAAGTGCCAAAATCATGCGCGGAACGCTACTGGATATTTTCAGGGAGGCTATTGCAGATGGGGCTATTCAGCACAATCCCGTTGAAGCAACCAGGAACCCAAAGACAGACGTCAAGCGATCACGTCTGTCACTGGCGGATTTCAACTCCATAAGGCGATACGCAAGCGCTCTCCCCTCTTGGTTTGTGCCTGCACTTGATATGGCGCTAGTAACCGGGCAGCGCATGGGTGATGTGTGCAATATGAAATGGGAGGATATTTCTAACGACAGGCTTCTGGTCAAGCAAGGGAAAACTGGATCAATGGTGGCCATTCCGATGAGGCTGAGCATAGCCGACGTTAATCTTGAGCAACTGATCGGTGATATTAAGAAAACCAGCGACTACATCATTTCACCTCGCACCGGTGGCAAAGTGGCCGAAAGAACAATGTCGGATTATTTCACGAAATCGCGTAAACTATCCGGCTTATCGTGGGAAGGAGATCCGCCATCTTTCCACGAAATCAGAAGCCTTTCCGCCCGTCTTCATACAGAGGCGCGAGGAAGTGAATTCGCCCAGCGCCTTTTGGGTCACAAATCAGCCGAAATGACAGCTCGCTATCAGGACTCTCGAGGCTCTGAATGGATGGAGCTTCCTTTATGATTGTGACTTTATTTTGACTGATAGTGACCTGTCAGTTGTAATCTGTTGTAATTAAAGAGTAAAAATTATGCGCCTGTTTCTTGCCAAAGGACGTGAAAAGTCCTTACTCCGTCGCCATCCGTGGATTTTCTCTGGCGCTGTTCTCCGTGTCGAAGGTAAAGCCCAGTCCGGCGAAACCATCGATATCCATGACAGCCAGGGCAAATGGCTGGCACGCGGTGCCTATTCACCAGAATCGCAGATTCGCGCACGCGTCTGGACCTTCAAGCAGGACGAAGAAATTGATATCGCTTTCTTTATCAGCCGCTTGCAGCAGGCACAGAGCTGGCGTGATTGGGTCACAAAGCGTGACGGGCTGAACGGTTATCGCCTGATCGCCGGTGAATCTGACGGTATGCCGGGGATCACCATCGATCGCTTCCAGAACTTCCTGGTTTTACAGTTACTGTCCGCCGGTGCCGAATATCAGCGCGCCCCGCTGCTTTCTGCTCTCCAGCACTGCTACCCAGAATGCGCGATCTACGATCGTTCAGACGTTGCCGTACGTAAGAAAGAGGGCTTGCCGCTTACCCAAGGCCCGGTGCTGGGCGATCTTCCCCCGGCCCTGCTACCGATCACCGAGCACGGTATGAAACTGCTGGTGGACATTCAACAAGGCCACAAGACCGGTTTTTATCTCGATCAGCGTGATAGCCGCCTGGCTGCGCGTAACTATTCCGCAGGCCGACGCGTGCTCAACTGCTTCTCGTACACCGGCGCTTTCGCGGTGTCTGCCTTGATGGGCGGGTGTGAGCAGGTCATTAGCGTAGATACATCGCAGGCCGCGCTGGATATCGCCAAGCAGAACGTCGAACTGAACCAGTTGGATTTGAGCAAGGCCGAGTTTGTACGTGATGACGTATTCCAACTGCTGCGCAACTACCGCACGCAGGGTGAGAAATTCGACCTGATCATCATGGATCCACCGAAGTTTGTCGAAAACAAAAATCAGTTGGCCAGCGCCTGTCGCGGTTATAAAGACATCAATATGTTAGCCTTCCAGTTGCTGAACCCGGGTGGCATTCTGCTCAGCTTCTCCTGCTCTGGCCTGATGCCGACCGATCTGTTCCAGAAAATTTTGGCCGATGCTGCCGTAGATGCCGGGCGTGATGTACAATTTGTAGAGCAGTTCCGACAGGCTGCCGACCACCCGGTGATTGCGACTTATCCTGAAGGCTTGTATCTGAAAGGGTTTGCCTGCCGGGTGATGTAACTTGAAATGCGCTGTTTTTGTCCTCATATAGAGTTCAATGCACTGTTTCTCAGGAGGTCATATGATAGCCAGCAAATTCGGTATCGGTCAGCAGGTTCGTCACCGGCTGCTGGGGTATTTGGGGGTAGTGATTGATGTCGATCCAGAATACTCTCTGGAGCACCCAAAAGCAGACGAGATTGCAGCCAACGACGAGTTGCGCCTAGCGCCGTGGTATCACGTGGTGATGGAAGACGACGAAGGCCAACCGGTTCACACTTATCTGGCAGAAGCGCAGTTGGCGGGGGAAGCACAGGATGCACACCCTGAACAGCCTTCTCTGGATGAACTGGCGGAATCCATTCGCAGCCAGTTGCAGGCCCCCCGGCTGCGTAACTAAGCGTCAAGCCTGAGAAACCAGCGCCTCTACGTAGAGTTACGGGTTGAAGTCTATCAGCAGTCTCAAACGCCAGGGCCAATCCTGGCGTTTTCATTCAATCAGCGTGCCAGCCCCAGTCGCGGGATCTCAATCTTCGGGCAACGATCCATAATCACCGTTAACCCGGCCTGTTTGGCCAATGCTTCCGCCTGTTCGTTGATCACCCCGATTTGTAACCACAACACCTTGGCGCCTATCGCAATGGCCTCTTGTGCCACCCCATACGCCGCCTCCGAGTTACGAAACACGTCCACCATATCGACAGGATGAGGAATATACTCCAATGAGGCATAAACCACCTGCCCAAGCAGCGTCTGCCCGGCCAGCTTCGGGCTCACCGGAATGACCTGATAGCCTTGCGCCAGCAAATAAGCCATTACGCCATAGCTGGGCCGCGCCGGTTTATCACTGGCCCCCACTAGCGCAATGGTTTTGACCTGCTTGAGTACCTCTGCAATTGCTAGGTCTTGCATTTTTCGCTCCTGATGTTTTCCGAAAAGCATTTTCATCAGTGTAACCGAAACGCCAACATCGGTTTAAGTTTGTTATCAGTCTGCATCTATACTGCCTGCAGGCTGGTTTGAGCCAAATCATATTTCAAATATCATCAAAATGTGTGTAAATGTAAATTAAACGGCATTCTGAAAAGATTTGACATAACTAGTGGCGTATTCAACACTAGTCATACTGTTTCACGAAAAGGAAGTAACAATGAAATTTGGTCTGGTGGTTGCGGGGCTGCTTGGAATATCGCTAAGCGTTTCGGCCGCAGCTACGACCCTGAAGCTTTCCCCGGACATCGAGCTGATGGTGGTCGACGGCAAGCAAATGACGGGCTCGTTGTTAAAAGGAGCCGATAGTCTGGAATTAAATGACGGGCAGCATCAGCTGTTGTTCAAAGTCACCAAATCCGTACGTAAAGAACCACGGTCTCAGATGTTTTACACTTCATCCGCGCAGATTGTGGTGTTCAATAGTCAAAACGTCAGCGCCGTCACCATTGAGCTACCGCGTATCGAGAATGAGCAGGATGCCCAGCGGTTTGATAAAGCGCCGAATTATAAAATTCTAGGTAACCACGGCAAGCCGTTGGCAATCAAACACGATGTATTACCACTAACAACCCCACCCAATGGGAATGACCTGGAGAAGATCGTTGCCGATTATAACGCTCAAAATCGCCCGGCCTCCGTTCCGGCGTTAGCCCATCTGCGTGCCAGCGTGATCTCGGCGACACAGGGTAGCCCAGCGGTTATCCCCCTGAACGGCGACAACGTTGCCGAGGAAATGCTGCAATACTGGTTCCTGCGCGCCGATCCCGAGACGCAAAAACGGTTTATCGCCTGGGCCAGCCAATCTCGCAACCGTTAAATGCTGCCAACCACGCCTTTATGCCGTAAAGGCGTGGTTTGGTCGCAATTTCCCGCGTTAGCACTAGGCAGTGAAATACAGTTTCAGTAATCTGTGGCGAATCATTCGATTTTCCAAGGACAGCGACATGGAACAAACCACCCGCACCATCGCAGCACGCAAGCATATTGCGCTCGTTGCTCACGACCATCGCAAGCAGGCCTTGCTGAAATGGGTTGAAGACAATAAGGAAGTACTTGCCCAGCATCAGCTGTATGCCACGGGCACCACCGGCAATTTGATCCAGCGAGCCAGCAGTATCCCGGTGCAGAGCATGCTGAGTGGCCCGATGGGCGGCGATCAGCAAGTCGGTGCACTGATATCCGAAGGCAAGATCGATATGCTGATCTTCTTCTGGGATCCGCTAAACGCCGTCCCTCACGACCCCGATGTCAAAGCCTTGCTGCGCCTGGCCACGGTCTGGAACATCCCGGTGGCGACCAACCGCTCCACCGCCGATTTCCTGATCGACTCCTCGCTGTTCAAGAGCGAAGTAGTGATCGCCATTCCTGATTACGAAAAGTACCTCGCCGAACGCCTGAAATAATACCAAGGCCTGGTGTAGTGCCAGGCCTGTGGTTTACGGCTTTCTTTGCGACGGCACGCCAATCTCTTGCAACTGCTCGATAAATACCGACGGGCGTTCGCGATCTTGTAATAACCAAACCTGATGCCTGGCCCGCGTGAGGGCGACATAGAGCAAACGCCGCTCCTCCGCATCCGGGAAATCCTCAGGCTGAGGCAATAAAACCTCTTCAAGCACGGATTCACGGACCTCCGCCGGGAATCCATCCTTGCCTTCATACAGCCCGGCAATGATCACGTAGTCAGCCTGCTGGCCTTTGCTGGCATGAATGGTCATAAACTCGATATTCAACTTCGGCCAACGCGTTGCCGCCTTTTGCAACACCTCAGGCTTGAGATGGTGGTAGCGCGCCAGCACCAAGATCCGTTCTTGCGGCTTCGCATAGCCACTTAGCTTGTCCAGCAACGCTTCCAACTGCTCCTGCGGCAGGATAACCACCGACTTCTTGTTGCCCTTGGTCAGGCTATTAAGCGGTTTTTTCAACTGGTGCGGGTTCTGCTGTATAAAGCCGTTGGCCACCTCACCGATCCGATCGTTAAAGCGGTAGGTGGTATCCAGCGCACACTGCTCGCCTACGCCAAAGTTCTCGGCAAAGGCGGTGGTCAGCGACAGCTCTGCTCCGCTGAAACGGTAAATTGCCTGCCAATCATCGCCGACGGCAAACAGGCTGGTCTGCTTGTTTTGCTTACGCAATGCCGCCAGCAGTTGCGCACGCTGTGGTGAGATATCCTGGAACTCGTCCACCAGAATATGCTTCCACGGGCTGATAAAGCGCCCCTTTTCCAGCAGATTAACGGCTTGATGGATCAGCCCGGCAAAATCGACCGCGCCCTCATCCTTCAGCGCGGTTTTCCACGCTTTCAGCAACGGTGCCATCAGGCGAATGCGTTTGCTGAACAGGTCGCGGATCTCTTCATCGGCCTGCTCTATCATTTCGGCCTGGCTACCTCCGTGGGTGCGCATCAAGCCAAGCCAGCGCTCCAGGCGCCCACTCAAACGCTCTGCCAGACGCCGGTCATGCCAGAAATCGCCCTCAGGCAATTCCCACTCCAGCTCTTCCGTTAACCATTGCCGCCAGCCTTTGGCCTGTGCTTTCTTCTCGCTACACTGCTGTTGCCAGTGGGTAATTAGCAACGTCCTGCGCGCTTTACTGTCGCTTTCCAGCTTGCTGATCACCGGCGCTTTCCGGCTACCCTGCTGGATAATCTGTAGCGCCAGCGCATGGAACGTTTTCGCCTGGATCGCCACGCTGCCCAAACGTTCCTGGATGCGTTCGTTCATCTCTTCGGCGGCTTTGCGCCCAAATGCCAACAACAGGATCTGCTCAGGCTCAGCCTCTTGACGCAGTAGCAGCCACCCCGCCCGCGCCACCAGCACCGAGGTCTTGCCACTACCGGCTCCTGCGAGAACCAGCACGGCATCCTCGCCGTTCACCACGGCCCGGCTTTGCGATTCATTCAACGGTGACGTTTCAACGGTCTGGAAGAAATCCTGGTGGGTTTCCAGCATCCGGTCGCACCACCGCTGATTGCGTTGCGCCACGCTGCGCATACCAGATTTGAGCCACTGCAGGCACAAATGATAGCTTTCACGGCAGTTTTCAAACTCTTCCAGCCGCGCCACTGGCATGGGCAATGCGCCAAACGACTGGCGGATCTGCTGCTGCAAGCTGCTCAATTCGGCACGCTTGAACCACTTGTCCTGTTGCTCAATTTGGCGGATATGATCGACCTGCTGTTGCAATACCTCGGCGCTCACTTCACTCATCTCGCTGCTCCACTGCTGCCAGGACTGCTGCAGATAGTGGTAAAAGCGCTGGGTTTCCTGCCACTCGGTACCGTGCAGGCGCACAACCTTTTCATCCGGCAGTTCGAACTCAAGCTCCCCCCAGACGATCCCGCGTTTACAACGCACCTGAATCAACTGGTTGAAAGGGATCAGGTATTCATGCTTCTCACCGCTCACCTCAACCCCGGCATGCAACAACCGTACGCGGTTGTAGGGATGCTGTGCCAGGTGCTTGCCCAGCGATGTCGCTTTAAGTTCCATATGCCCACGCCATAATCATGTTCAGAGTTGCCGCCAGTTTACCCGCGTTAAGCAATGGCACTCTAGCGTTAAAAAAAGGGTAGAATAGTTTTTGCGTTATGCTGATGAATACTTCCCCCGTGCCGTTTGGCCATCATTAGAGCAGAATGACGACTATGCGTACTGTATTGAACGTTCTTAATTTCGTTTTGGGTGGATTTTTCACCACGCTTGGCTGGCTGATTGCCACCTTCTTCAGCGTCGTGCTGATTTTCACCCTGCCATTAACCCGCTCCTGCTGGGAAATCACCAAGATCTCCTTGTTGCCATTTGGCAACGAAGCGATCCATGTCGATGAATTATACCCAGAGAAAAGCAATGCCCTGCTGGCTGCCGGCGGTTCTTTACTGAATATCGTCTGGCTGGTCCTGTTCGGCTGGTGGCTGTGCCTGTCACACATTATTGCCGGCATCGCCCAGTGCATCACCATTATCGGTATTCCGGTAGGCATCGCCAATTTCAAGATAGCCGCTATCGCCCTGTGGCCAGTCGGCCGCCGCGTCGTGCCGGTTGAGGTGGCCCAACAGGCGCGGATCGAGAACGCCCGCCGCCGCTTTTAATCGCGTTAACCTTTCTCCCATTTAGGAGCTTGTCGTGCTCTCTTTAGCACCCAAAATTCGGCGTTATACCTATAACAGCAACCTGCTTTATAACCTGCGTATTTTTATCGCGCTGGCTGGAGCCTCTGCGGTACCCTGGTGGTTGGGCGTCCCTAAACTGACCATTCCGTTAACGCTGGGTGTCGTTGCCGCCGCGCTAGCGGATCTGGACGACCGGCTGGCAGGAAGATTGCGAAATCTGCTCATTACACTAGTTTGCTTTTTTGTGGCCTCGACATCGATTGAACTGCTGTTTCCTTACCCCTGGCTGTTTGCCCTCGGGCTGACGACCTCAACCTGCGGCTTTATCCTGCTGGGGGCATTAGGGCAGCGTTACGCCACTATCGCCTTCGGTGCCTTGCTGATCGCCGTCTACACCATGCTTGGCACCTCCATGTACGACGCCTGGTACCAGCAACCGGTTCTGTTGATTATCGGTGCCATTTGGTACAACTTGCTGACGCTGATCGGCCATCTGCTATTTCCTATCAAGCCCCTGCAGGAAAACCTGGCCCGCTGCTATGAACAGTTGGCCAACTACCTGGATGCCAAGGCCAATCTGTTCGATCCAGATGCCGAATCGGACGCCGACCTGCCGTGGGTTGACGTGGCGATGGCCAACAGCACCTTGGTCAGCACGCTGAACCTGACCAAGGCTTCACTGCTGACCCGCTTGAAAGGCGACCGTGGCCAGCGCGGCACCCGCAGAACGCTGCACTACTATTTTGTCGCTCAGGATATCCATGAACGCGCCAGTTCTTCTCACGTACAGTATCAGGCGCTAAGCCAACAGTTCCGCCACAGCGATATTCTGTTCCGGTTTCAGCGTCTGTTGGCCAAGCAGGCCCGTGCCTGCCAGCAACTGGCGCAGTCGATACTGCTACGGCAGAAATATCTGCATAGCCCGCGTTTTGAGCCCGCTTTTTCACGCCTGGAAGAGGCGCTAACCCGGATTACCATTACCCCAGAAAATCGCGAACTGACCAGAGCGCTATCCCATCTGCTGAAGAATTTACGGGCAATTGACGCTCAGTTGGCCAATATCGAGTCTGAGCAGTCCTTGGCGAGTGGCCAGGCCGAGGAAAACAACCTGTCAGACGACCGGCTCACCGGTTGGAGCGATATTCGCCTGCGTATCAGCCGCCACCTGACACCACAATCCGCCCTATTCCGCCACGCCATCCGTATGTCGGTGGTGTTGTGCGTGGGCTATGCGTTTATTCAACTGACCGGGATGCAGCACGGTTATTGGATCCTGCTGACCAGCCTGTTTGTCTGCCAGCCTAACTACAACGCCACACGCAGGCGCTTGGCGTTAAGGATCATCGGCACTCTGGCGGGCATTTTGATCGGGCTGCCGATCCTGTATTTTGTGCCCTCACTGGAAGGGCAATTGATCCTGATCGTGATCTCCGGAGTATTGTTCTTCGCCTTCCGAACCGTGCAATATGCCCACGCCACGATGTTTATCACCCTGTTGGTCTTGCTATGCTTTAACCTGCTGGGCGAAGGGTTCGAAGTGGCTGCCCCGCGCGTCTACGATACCCTGCTGGGTTGTGCCATCGCCTGGGCAGCGGTGAGTTTTATCTGGCCAGACTGGAAGTTCCGTCAGTTACCGGCCATGGTGCGCAAGACACTGAATGCCGACTGCCGCTATCTGGATGCCATTCTGGTGCAGTACCATCAGGGCAAGGATAACGGCCTGCCTTATCGTATTGCCCGCCGCGATGCCCATAATAGCGATGCAGAATTGGCGTCGGTGATCTCTAACATGTCTGCTGACCCTAAAGCCGATAAAACCATTCAGGAAGCGGCATTCCGCCTGCTGTGCCTGAACCATACCTTGCTGAGCTATATTTCCGCCCTGGGCGCCCACCGTGAGCGCCTGGAAAGTGCCGCCGTGCTGGACTTGCTCAACGATGCGGTTTGCTATGTTGATGGTGCATTACACCACGACGCTCATGATCGTCAGCGTATCACGCAGGCACTGGAAGCCCTCTCCGAGCGTATTACTGCGCTGGTTCCGGAGCCGGAAAGCAAAGAACAGCTGGTGTTGCAGCAAATTGGCCTGGTGCTCGAATTGCTACCCGAGCTGACAGCACTCAATACACAAATTACTCAAGCCGGTTGATAGTTCAAGGATGTGGGCCGCAGGCGCGGTCTTCTGACCGCGCCTCAAAGGTGGGAAAGAGCGCGTTGTTTTCGAACCATTCGGTCAACGCCTCCCTTTGTAGATTAGGCAAGGCGGCATGGTGGTAGCCCGCCATGGCCCCCGCCAGTGACATCAGCACTTTCATGCCCAGATTTTTTTGCTGTTGCAGCAGCTTCAGATAGCTATCTCTGGCCCCCAACAGGCGAAAATCATAAATATTGCATATGCCTGCTCGCCACAGCTGGCGCTCTAATGAGGCATCAATATTCGGTAAATCTTTCAATCTGCCATTGCAGCGTTTTTTTACCTTTATCTCTTTACGCGTCTCACAGATAGCCTGCCAAGCAAGCGCACACAGTTCGCGACGCTGCCGCCACAACTCTTCATTCACCCAGTAATAGCGCATGACCATGGGGACCCCTCGCTTTAAATAGGTCATATTCACCATGCCACGCTCACGAAAAGCGGTTTCCAGACTTTCCGTTGCACGCAAATACAGCTCACCTTCGGTAATGACCGCAAACATTGTGCCGTCCGCCAGCAGGCCATAGCCGCCAAACTGCGAGCGTAGGGCAATATTTCCCAGGGCGGCAAAGCAGGACTTTGCCTGTTCGATCCTCCTTAACGATCCTCCATTCATTTAACTCTCCTTATATGAAGCCACAGCCATTAGGCATGTTTTGGTTGGAATAAACGTAACGGGAACAACTAATTAAAAAAAATACGCATTATCCCTAGTCGTGCCAATCATAAATTCAAGACGTACAATAAATAATCTCAATTATGCGAAGCGTTACGAAAATTTGGGTTGATCTTCTGTTTCGATGGCTATACTGTATATACATACAGTAACACTACGGGCGGGAGACGACATGCGTACTCAATCACTTTATCAACCTCATTTTAGCCAATCCCCAATGCCGGCAAAGCAAGCGGTGAACCCTGCGCAAGAGGGCAACGAAAATGGCCTAATCAGTGAGCTTGTTTACAATGAGCGGCAACCCGCCGTAGCTCAGTTATTGGTGCCTTTGTTGCAGCAGTTGGGCAAGCAATCACGCTGGTTACTGTGGTTGACCCCGCAGCAGAAACTGAGCAAAACCTGGCTGCAGCAGGCCAGCCTGCCGGTTGATAAGGTCGTACAGCTTAATCAGATCAATCCACTGGCTACCGTAGATGCCATGGAGAAGGCTTTACTGACAGGAAATTACAGTGTGGTGCTAGGCTGGTTACCAGAATTGACACAAGAGGATCGTCTAAGGCTGAGTCGAGCGGCAGAATTGGGCAATGCCTATGGGTTCATTATGCGACCCCAACGTGACATCGTTGCTGCCGACAGACACTGTTCAACCTTAAAAATTCACTCTTCTTTGTATCATTAAGTAAATTTAGGACTTTTCCCATCACTTTTATCGCTTGGTCTGGCAATCGCAGGCAGATCGGGCGAGAAGCTAGGTTGGCTGCGGTTCGGCGCCACCTTCCATATGAAAAAAAGTCTCGTTTAGCGCCCCGATATGTTAGAGGATATGTCTAATTCCATGTTTTTTTTTAGAGCTTTATCACATCACACTTGTAACTTTCGCGCCACGTTGTAGACTTTACATCGCCAAGGTTGCTCTATAACGCCAGAAAAACTGGCAGAGTAACAAACGAGGGCTCAAACCTTGGCGAAGGAATTTAAACCAAGGGCTTAAAGCAGCTTTAAAGCTCATTGCCTATTTGGATGATAACGAGGCGCAAAATGAAAAAGACAGCTATCGCATTAGCAGTGGCACTGGCAGGTTTCGCTACAGTAGCGCAAGCCGCACCAAAAGACGACACTTGGTACACTGGTGCCAAACTGGGTTGGTCCCAGTATCATGACACCGGTTTCTACGGTAACGGCTATGAGAATGGTATCGGCAACGGTCCTACTCATAAAAGCCAACTGGGTGCAGGCGCGTTCTTGGGTTACCAAGCGAACCAATACCTGGGCTTCGAAATGGGCTACGACTGGCTTGGCCGTATGCCTTACAAAGGCAGCGTGAACAACGGTGCTTTTAAAGCTCAAGGCGTTCAATTGGCAGCTAAACTGAGCTACCCAATCATGGACGATCTGGACATCTACACCCGTCTGGGTGGTATGGTTTGGCGTGCAGACTCGAACGCTCACTACGGTGCAACCGATCAGCGCCTGAGCAACCATGACACTGGCGTTTCTCCACTGGCAGCAGTGGGTGTTGAATACGCACTGACTCGTGACTGGGCTACCCGCCTGGACTACCAGTGGGTTAACAACATCGGTGACGCAGGTACCGTTGGTGCACGTCCAGACAACGGCATGCTGAGCGTAGGTGTTTCCTACCGCTTTGGCCAGGAAGTTGCTGCTCCAGTAGTAGCCCCAGCTCCAGCCCCAGCTCCAGTTGTTGAGACCAAGAAGTTCACTCTGACTTCTGACGTTCTGTTCGCGTTCAACAAAGCTACCCTGAAGCCAGAAGGCCAACAAGCTCTGGATCAGCTGTACACCCAACTGAGCTCACTGGATCCGAAAGACGGTTCTGTTGTCGTTCTGGGCTTCACTGATGCAGTAGGTTCAGCAGAATACAACCTGCGCCTGTCTGAGCAACGTGCACAAAGCGTTGTGGATTACCTCGTGTCTAAAGGTATCCCTTCAGACAAGATCTCTGCACGTGGCATGGGTAAAGCTAACCCAGTTACCGGTGACTCTTGTGGCTACCGTTCAGGCCGCGCAACTGCAGCTCAGATCGCATGTCTGGCTCCAGATCGTCGCGTAGAGATCGAAGTTAAAGGCATCAAAGAAGTTGTTTCTCAGCCTCAGGGCTAAGTAAGCGCTTCTTAGTAAAAAACCCCGCATTGCGGGGTTTTTTTTGGCCTTAACATTGGGTAATGCTATTTATCATCCTTACCCAGGATCGCCTGTAGATCCTGTTTCAGCGATGACATCTGGGTGGCATACTTCTCTTTGCGCTCGGCATCTTCGATCAGCTGTACGATGGTTTCCGATAGCGTGACGCCACGGCGATGCGCCAGCGCAGCCAAACGTTGCCAAACCAGGAACTCCAGATCGATCGATTTCTTGCGCGTATGCTGATGTTCTGAGTTAAAATGACGCTTACGCCGGGCGCGGATGGTTTGCTTCATCCGGTTATCCAGCGTCGGATTCATGTGCTCATCGATCCACGCCAGCACTTTGACCGGTTCATTTTCCAGCTTCAGCAGTTGGTCAATGACCTCCTGAGCAAGGCTGTTTTCAATGTAGCGGGTGATCGCTTCACCTTCCCGGTGCTTTTTCACCAGGTACTTCCATTTCCAACCGCTCTCCAGATTTTCCAGTTGCTGATATTTCATCATGAACTCTGCTGTGACCGTGTAACTTTAATAAGCATAACAGCTTTAGCCAATTTTTCCTCGGCAATTACCCGCCGTTTTTGACTGTTTTTTGCACTGTCATCGAGCAATGTCAAACTCCGATGCTCAACAATGACTCTGGAGGTATCAAGCTGGCGTTATTCTTGTATAATCGCGCTTTCCCTTTTTGACGATTGCATCTAACACTTTGACCAATAACCGACTTGAATGGCAATCTCTGTTGCCTGCTGCTACGCCTTATCAGGCGATTTTCGATTCCGCTGCTCAATTGGCACCCGTGGCCTTTTCTGCAATCCAGCCCCGTTTGGAGAATGCGCTGACGCTGTTTTTGCATCCGCTGTCTCTGCCACGTTTTATGCTGTTGAAAGCACAGGAAACACGTGAGTATCTGGCGTTGATCGCCCGAGCGGCAGAAGAGTTGCAACCGCAGAATACCGTTAAAGGCAGTCACTACGTGATTGAAGGCGACACCGTCAGCATTAAGAATGCCATGCGCGGCGATGAGCCTTTTGCCGCAGGCGGTGCTTGCGTATACCAGGAATGGGTTGAGCCAGAACAGTTATTTGGCTGCGTCAGAATGCATAATGGTGCGATCACCTTGCAGCCGGGCCTGGTCCATCAGGCTAACGGCGGCGTGCTGATCCTGTCGGCGCGTGCCCTATTGGCACAGCCGCTATTGTGGCTGCGTCTCAAGCAGATGATTACCCAGCGCCAGTTCCAGTGGCTGACGCCAGATGAAGCCCGGCCACTGCCGATTTCCATCCCGCCGATGCCGTTGGAGTTACGCCTGATTGTGGTGGGCGATCGCCATGGCCTGGCTGATTTCCATGATATGGAGCCTGAAGTCTGCGGGCAGGCCGTCTACGGTGAATATGAAGACGATCTGCAGCTCACCGAGCCAGACGATATGGTGCAATGGTGTGGCTATATCAATAGCGTGGTCGCCGAGCAGCAATTACCACCGCTGGCAGCGGACGCCTGGCAGCCTCTGATGGTCCAGGCGGTGCGCCATACCGGTGACCAGGGTAGCCTACCGCTATCACCACTGTGGGTCAGTCAGCAGCTTTCTGAGGCCGCTCTGTATGCCGAAGATGATCAGATCACCGCTAAAGCGTTAGAAGCGGCGCTGAATGCCCGCGAATGGCGTGAAAGCTATCTGTCAGAACGCATGCAGGACGAGATTGAGCTGGGCCAGATCATGATCGAAACCGAAGGTGAGGTGATTGGTCAGATTAACGGCCTGTCGGTGCTGGATTATCCAGGGCATCCACGCAGCTTTGGCGAACCTTCACGCATCAGCTGTGTGGTCCACCTGGGCGATGGCGAGTTCACCGATGTGGAGCGCAAGGCCGAGTTGGGCGGCAATCTGCACGCCAAAGGTATGATGATCATGCAGGCGTTCCTGATCTCCGAACTGGATCTCGATCAGCAGCTCCCCTTCTCCGCCTCTATCGTCTTTGAGCAATCCTACGGCGAAGTTGACGGGGACAGCGCCTCACTGGCCGAACTCTGCGCTCTGATCAGTGCATTGTCACAGCAGCCGATCACTCAGCAAATTGCCGTGACCGGTTCCGTTGACCAGTTTGGTAATGTGCAGCCGATCGGTGGCGCAAATGAAAAAATTGAAGGTTTCTTCGAGGTTTGTCTACGCCGTGGCCTGACGGGTAAACAGGGCGTGATCCTGCCAGCCAGCAACGTACGGCATCTTTGCCTGCGCCCAGACGTCGTCGACGCGGTGCGTGAAGGGCAATTCCATCTGTGGGCGGTAGATAGCGTTGCAGAAGCCTTGCCATTATTGACCGGCTACCCGTTCACCGATGAGCAACAGCCTAGCTTGCTGGCTGCCATCCAGGAGCGAATTGCACAGGCCATGTTGCCAGAACGGCGTCCTTTGCCGTGGCCATTGCGCTGGCTTAACTGGTTCAGCCGTGGCTGATCGGACTTGTTCAGCGTACACGTGTAAGTTAATCTGCGTCCTTCATCAAAATAAGGTTTACTGAGAACATGGTAGATAAACGCGAATCCTATACGAAACAAGATCTCGAAGCATCGGGCCGTGGCGAACTGTTTGGCGCCGGTGGGCCGCCGTTGCCATCAGGTAACATGTTAATGATGGACCGCGTGGTCAAGATGACCGAAGACGGTGGTAGCCACAATAAAGGCTATGTAGAAGCTGAACTCGATATCAATCCGGATCTGTGGTTCTTCGATTGTCACTTTATTGGCGATCCGGTCATGCCTGGCTGCCTGGGTCTGGATGCCATGTGGCAGTTGGTAGGGTTCTACCTCGGCTGGATGGGCGGCGAAGGCAAAGGCCGTGCTCTGGGCGTCGGCGAAGTGAAGTTCACCGGACAGGTGCTGCCAACCGCCAAAAAAGTCACCTACCGCATCAACTTCAAACGCGTGATCATCCGCAAGCTGATTATGGGCGTGGCTGATGGCGAAGTGCTGTGCGATGGCAAAGTGATCTATACCGCCAGCGATCTGAAAGTGGGCCTGTTCAAGGACGCTGCGGCGTTCTAACGCCTTACGGCGGCCTATCTCGGTCGCCGTTTATTTCCCCCCCCCTTTGTTATTACTGTTCTGGCCGTTTAATCGCCACACAGTGACTACAATAAATGTATCCACCAAGAGGGCAGCATGAAAAAAACCAGTTTTGCAACGACCCCCTGCCCAATCGCCCGTTCGTTGGGGCGCGTGGGGGAATGGTGGAGCATCCTGATCCTGCGTGATGCCTTTCATGGCTTGAGCAAATTTGACGAGTTTCAGCAAAGCCTGGGGCTATCCCCCACGCTGCTGACCCGCAGGCTTAAATTTCTGGTGGAAAGCGGCATTCTGTATAAGCAGCGCTACCAGACTCGCCCGATACGCTACCAATATCTGCTCACCGAGCGCGGCAAGGATTTCTTTCCAGTATTGGTGACGTTGTTCCAGTGGGGCAATACTCATCTGACTGAAGGGGCACACAGCGCGGAACTGGTCGATCGACGCAGCGGTCAACCAATACAGCCTCTATTAATCGATGCGCTAACCCAGCAGCCTATCGCTCTGCAGCACATCACGTTGGCGGCAGGCCCTGCGGCCGGAGAGGCCATGTCACGCCGTGCTTCTCTGATGCAGCATCACTACACCTTACCTAATGAATCATCCAAGGAGTCACTATGAGCAGTCGTCGTATAGTTATCACCGGTATGGGGGCCGTCTCTCCTTTGGGTTGCGGCGTAGAGCCGATCTGGCAACGCCTGTTGGCGGGTCAGTCCGGGATCAGCCCGCTACCCGAAGAGATGGTGGCAGATTTGCAGGTCAAGATCGGCGGCCAGGTGCCCACGCTGGAGCAGGATGCCGCTGCCGGTTTTGATCCCGACCTGAGCGTGGCACCGAAAGACCAAAAGAAAATGGACCGCTTTATACTGCTGGCGATGGCCGCCGCTGACGAAGCCATTAAGCAGGCTGGCTGGAGCGCCGATAGTGAGGAGAAACAGGAACGGACGGCCACCGTGATCGCCTCTGGTATTGGTGGTTTCCCAGCTATCGCCCACGCGGTGCGCACCACAGATAGCCGCGGGCCGAAGCGCCTCTCTCCTTTCACCATTCCCTCCTTTTTGGTTAACCTGGCCGCGGGCCATGTCTCCATCAAGCATCAATTCAAAGGGCCGATTGGCGCACCGGTCACCGCCTGTGCGGCAGGCGTGCAGGCCATTGGCGATGCAGTGCGGATGATCCGCAACGATGAAGCCGATATCGCCTTATGCGGCGGAACGGAAGCCGCTATCGATACCGTCAGCCTGGGGGGCTTTGCCGCTGCCCGAGCCATGTCAACCACGCCAGCGGATGCCGCTAGCAAAGCGTCACGCCCGTTTGACAGCGCCCGCGACGGCTTTGTGATGGGTGAAGGTGCCGGGATGTTGGTGATCGAGACGTTGGAACATGCGTTGGCACGTGGTGCCAAGCCGTTAGCAGAGATTGTCGGTTACGGCACCAGTGCGGATGCCTACCATATGACCTCCGGGGCCGAAGATGGCGACGGCGCCTATCGGGCGATGAAGATTGCGCTGAAACAGGCTGGCGTCACGCCCGATCAGGTTCAGCATCTGAATGCGCACGCCACCTCAACCCCGGTTGGCGATCTGGGTGAAATCAACGCCATCAAACACCTGTTCGGCACCGATGGGCATATCGCCATCACCTCCACCAAATCGGCCACTGGCCATCTGCTGGGAGCCGCAGGCGGACTGGAAACCATTTTCACCGCGCTGGCACTGCGCGATCAAATCGCTCCGGCCACCCTGAATCTGGATAATCCAGACCCTGCCGCCGCCGGTCTGCATCTGGTGGCCAATAAGGCGGAACCGATGGCAATGACCTATGCCCTGTCGAACGGATTTGGTTTTGGGGGAGTCAACGCGAGTATTTTGCTGAAACGCTGGCAGGAATAATTTTACGCTTAAAACGAAAACCTCCGCTTGTTTGGCGGAGGTCGTTCCTTAATTCATGACAGAGAGCCGCTTAAGCGGTCACAGCCCTGTCCTCCATGGCTTTTCGCCACCCTCCCAGCCAGTTAGCCCGGGCATCTAAAGATTGGTAGGGACAAAGTTCCCTCGAACGCCCTGCAATACCTGCTTGGTAACCGCGTGATTCAGCCCGCTCCAGACGATCTCTTTTCTGTCTCTTCATGCCTCGTTTCCCTCGTTGTTACTCTGTGGAAAGAAAACAATGGCCGCACGAAATACAGCCACATTTAAGGAATAGCCCTAAATGGCGAGAAGATCAACGTTCAAATTTCATACCGTTGTCATATTTGTGAGCTATGCACGGCGCATAAGCTAAGTGGCTGATATTGCTGGTCTGGATTTAATTTCATGATAATAAAAGAAAAAAATCCCGGCAAGGCTTTTACTTTGCCTTACCGGGATGGCTTTAGAACGAATTATTACAAGCTATGATTAAAGGCGAGCTGCCTGTGCGGCAATCTCCTGCGCTTCCTGCAACCAACCCTGGGCCAAGGTGCGGACCAAAGCGTCATAGCCATCTTCACTCTGTTTCAATTCCAGGTTGAATGGCCGTTTGATCAGCCTGCCCTGATGGCTCAACACCCATTCACCACGGACGATCGCTTTACCGTCGTAGCGGCCATGGAAGCCGCTGATGGTGACGTTAAGCACATCCTGATCGCTGCTCATCGGCTGTGATGACACCACCCAACCCGGCAAAGCGCTGCCCAGGTTGGTCACCAATGTCTGTTGCAGTTGCTGATCCAACGGGCTGGCCCACAGGTTGTTTTGCCCAATCACAAACTGCACGTCGTTGGTCTGGTAGACCACCCCACTCTGCGCCAGGAAATCCGCCACGCTGACGTGCTCCAACCACAGCTGGCGCGACGCCTGGGTGCCACTCACCTGAGTCGGGGTTCCCAACGCCGGTAACTGATAGTAAGTCTTGTTGGGCGTACTGCTACAGGCGCTCAGCAACAGCGCCAGAACTACCGGGATCCATTTTTTCATTTTTTGGCCTTCTTCGGCTGAGGGTCATTACTGCCCGCGGCTTCAAATACCAGGGCGTTGCTCTTATCATTCAAGGTACGCAGAACCGGTTGCAGCTCACGCAGCACCTGATCGAGACGTTGCATATCGCCAACCATTTTGTTGTAGGCTGGTGAGCCTGGCTGGAACCCCTTCATGCTGCGATTGAGTTCTTGCAGGGTTTTCTGCATATCTTCAGGCAATGCCTTCATCTCTTTACTGCTGATGATGTCATTGAGCGACTGCAGGGTTTTCTGCGTTTCTTTCATGGTCTTCTGGCTTTCGGCCAGCGTTTTGGTCGCTTCGTTGATCATTGGATTGATCGGCATCGAATTGATCTTGTCCAGCGTCTGCATCAACTTCTGCTGGATCTGCGCCAGGCCACCGCTGGTGGTTGGCAACAGCGGATAGCCGAACAACTCACGCGGCCCCTTCCACGCTTTCTCCTGTGGATAGAAGTCCAGATCGATATACAACGCGCCAGTCAGCAAGTTGGCTGACTTCAGCGCGGCACGCAGGCCACGCGACTCTGCATCTTTCAAATGCTGCGCGATATCGAAGTTCTTGCCCAATTGTTGATTAAAGCGCTCAGGCTCAATACGGATCAGCACCGGAATACGGTAGTCGTTATCCAACCGCTGGCGCATACCCTCTTTGTAGAATGGCACTTGCCCCACGGTACCCAAGCGAATACCCCGGAACTCAACCGGAGCCCCCGGTTGCAGCCCACGGATTGATTCGGAGAAGAACACCAGATAATCGGTATGCTCGGTATACAGCGAATCCTGAATATTGCGCTGGCTATCGAACAGAGCAAACTCGGCCTTTTCTTTCACCGCTGGGCCACGCTCCCAACCTTCTGGCACGTCAAAGCTGACGCCACCGCTAAACAGCGTCGCCAAGGATCCCATTTCCACACGCATGCCTTGTGCGGACATATCGAAGGCAACGCCGCTGTCTTTCCAGAACCGGACGTTGGTAGTGATCAACTGATCGTAAGGCGCGGTAATAAACAGCTGATAGCGCATGGAGCGCAGCTTGGGATCGAAATAGCTGGTTTCCACCGAGCCAACGCGGTAGCCACGGAACAGTACCGGATCGCCAGCGTTCAACTGGCCGGATTTGTCACTGTCCAGTATCACGCGCAACCCTTTGGCATCGGGAGAGGCCAGCGGCGGAGCATCCAGCAGTTGATAATCCGCTTTTCCAACCTTGCCCTTGTTGCCCGGTTGCAATTCAATGTAGGCACCGGAGAACAAGGTCCCCAGCCCGGAGACGCCTTCACGGCCAATCTGCGGTTTCACCACCCAGAAGGCCGAATCGTCACGCAGTAGCTTTTCCATGCCGGAGTTCAGGCGAGCCTGAACCAGCACTTTACTCAAATCTTCGCTCAGGGTGACGCTTTCCACCGTACCGACATCCACACTGCGGCTTTTGATCTTGGTTTTTCCCGCTTCCAAACCTTCGGCGGAGGTCGTGACCAACGTCACTTGCGGCCCTTGATGGCTGAAGTGATAAAACAGGATCCACGCACCGATCAACGCGGTGACAATGGGAATGATCCACACCGGCGACCAGCGCTTGATCTTCTCAACATCCGCGACGCCATGATTACTTTCCGTCACCTTGCGGCTCCTTTTTTATTGTTTCATTTGCGCGATCCCAGGTTAAACGGGGATCAAACGCCATAGCAGCAAACATGGTGAGAATGACCACCATGGCGAACAGTAGCGCCCCAATGTCTGGATAAATACTCATCAACTGTCCCATACGTACCAACGCCGAAAGCACGGCGATCACAAACACGTCGATCATTGACCAACGGCCAACAAACTCCACCACTTCATAAATCAGATGCATACGCTCGCTATCGGCATTGGCCTTGCCTTTGCCATTGGCATCCAGGCATAGCCAGCCAATAGCCAACATCTTGAGCGAGGGCACCATAATACTGGCAATGAAAATCACCATCGCCACCGGATAGGACCCTTCTCCCCATAGCAGCACCACCCCGGCCATGACCGTTGATGGCATTTTATTGCCCAACGCCTCGGTGATCATAATCGGCATCAGCATCGCCGGAATATACAATATGATCGAGGTGACCAATAACGCCATCGTCCATTGCAGGCTGTGGCGGCGGCGTAAATAGCCCACTGTGTGACAACGCGGGCATTTGGACTGCTGGGCGGGCAGGATGGCCGTACAGCAGGAGCAGGAACGAACTCCCTGACGCAGACCGGTACGCCCAACCTGCAACGGGCGATCAATCAACGGGGCGGGTTCAATATCCTGCCACAGCCAGCGGCGATCGACGCATTGGAAGGCTCGCACCTGCAGCAGGCAAAACAGACAGTAAGGGACGAAACTGGAACCAATGCCGATATCACCATAAGCCATCAGTTTGACAAAGCTAACCAGCACGCCAGCCAGGAAGATCTCGACCATACACCAGGTCTTCAACTGGAACAGCACTTTGGCCATCCAGATCTTCCATTGTCGTGGTAGCCGCACCCTGGCACACAGCAGAATAATCGCCAACATGCAAAACGCCGGGATTAGTTGCACAAACACCATAAACAGGGTGGCCATGCTGGCATAGTCTTCTGCCACCATCACCTGAGGAATTTGGATCAGTTTGATTTCATTACCCAGACCGGCAACGCGCATATTGATAAACGGGAAGATATTGGCTAACACCAGCATGAATAACGCGCTGAGGGCAAAACCAATCGGTTGTTTGCGCGGTTCTGCCCAGCGGGCACTGAGTGTCGTTTTACAACGGGGACAAACGGCCTTGGAGCCTGATTGCAAAGGCGGCAACGCCACCAGCATATCGCATTGTGGGCACAGTATCAGGTTATCCTGTTGAGGCTCGCCATGCATAGCATGACTCTGCTGCTTATGACTTTCGTGGGAACACACCATTATCCTCCTTAACCGTGTCGCTCATCGGTACAGCCTGGGTTGCCCACAGCAGCAGCATGCGGGCAACCCGTTTCCGATCAGCCGTTTTTCATTGCTTCCAGCTCTTCCCAACGGGCAAAGGCTTGTTCCAGTGCCTGCTCCGCAGTGGCAAGATCGGCCAGCACCTGCTGGGTTTCGCTGTGCGGGCGTGAGAAGAACCCTGCGTCACTCACCTGTGCCTGCAAGGCTTCAATATCCATTTCCAGCTGTTCAAGGCGCTGCGGCAACTGCTCCAGTTCGCGCAGCAGGTTATAACTCAGTTTGGCTGCTGATTTCTTGGGCTGCTCGGTTTTTTTCTCCACCGCAGCCTTGGTTTGGCTGGTGGCTACCGTGCGGATCGGCTTGGCGGTGGCACGCTGATGGTGTGCATCGTAGTAGCCCCCGACGTAAGTGTCGATCACGCCATTGCCTTCGAAAATCCAGCACTCGGTCACGGAGTTATCAACAAACTGACGATCGTGGCTCACCAGCAATACGGTGCCCTGGTAGTTATCGATCATCTCTTCCAACAGTTCCAGCGTTTCGACGTCCAGATCGTTGGTTGGTTCATCGAGGATCAGTAAATTACTCGGTTTAAGGAATAATTTAGCCAGCAGCAGGCGGTTACGCTCTCCGCCCGACAACGCTTTGACCGGCGTCATTGCCCGTTTAGGGTGGAACAGGAAGTCCTGCAGATAGCCCAGCACATGGCGCGAACGACCATTGACCATCACTTCCTGCTTACCTTCTGCCAGGTTGTCCATCACGGTACGTTCTGGATCCAGCTCGGCGCGGTGCTGGTCAAAGTAAGCCACTTCCAGCTTGGTGCCACAGTGCACTCGCCCGCTGTCGGCTTTCAGTTGACCGAGCATCAATTTCAGCAAGGTGGTTTTACCACAGCCGTTTGGCCCCACCAATGCGATTTTGTCACCGCGCTGCACCTGAGCACTGAAGCCCCGGACCAGCACTTTGTCGGCGACCTGATAATTGACGTCTTCCATTTCGAACACAATCTTGCCCGAACGCACGGCCTCTTCCACCTGCATCTTGGCGGTGCCCATCACTTCACGACGTTGTGAACGCTCGTTACGTAACGCTTTCAGAGCGCGCACCCGGCCTTCGTTACGCGTGCGGCGTGCCTTGATGCCCTGGCGGATCCAAACTTCTTCCTGCGCCAGTTTGCGGTCAAATTCGGCGTTCTGCAGCTCTTCCACCCGCAGCGCTTCTTCTTTGCTTTCCAGGTACAGCTCGTAGTTGCCCGGCCATGACACCAGCTTGCCGCGATCGAGATCGACAATGCGCGTGGCCATATTGCGGATAAACGAACGGTCGTGCGAGATGAAGACGATGCTGCCCTGAAACTCTTTCAGGAACCCTTCCAGCCAGTCGATGGTGGTGATATCCAGGTGGTTGGTAGGTTCATCAAGCAGCAACACGCGCGGTGAACTGACCAACGCCCGGCCCAGTGCCGCTTTGCGCAGCCAACCACCGGACAGGGAGGACAGCTCCGCATCGCCGTTCAGCCCAAGTTGCAACAGGACTTCACTGATACGGCTGTCTAGCTGCCATAAGCCCTGGTGATCGAGGATTTCCATGACCTGCGCCATACGCGTCAGGTTCTTTTCGCTCGGATCCAGCTCCACCTGATGTGAGATAGCGTGATACGCCTTCAGGTGTTCCGCTTGCTCGGCCACGCCTTCGGCCACAAAGTCGAACACCGTGCCGCCGATATTGCGCGGAGGATCCTGCTGCAAACGCGCCACAATCAGATCCTGCTCGTAAATGATGCGCCCATCGTCCAAGGGGATCTCTTTACCCAGGATCTTCAGCAGGGTCGATTTACCGGCCCCGTTGCGCCCAACCAGGCAGACGCGTTCATTGTCTTCAATATGAATTTCGGTGTTGTCTAACAAAGGTGCATCGCTGAAAGAGAGCCAGGCACCGGACATGCTGATTAACGACATAGTAATTATTTTCCTTCGCCGGCGTGGGTGACCAGCCAGCAGTTGTGGATCTGACGGTTACGGGCAAAGTCTTCTGACTGTGTCTTGGCGGTAATTTCTTTCGCCTCCAGACCCAGTGCGTTCAGACCTGCCAGATCCATCTGGAAACCGCGTTTGTTGTTGGAGAACATGATGGTCCCGTTACGACGCAGTATCCGTTGTAAATCTTTCATCAGCGCCAGATGGTCGCGCTGTACGTCAAAGGTGTTCTCCATCCGCTTGGAGTTGGAGAACGTCGGCGGATCGATAAAGATCACATCGAACTGTTCGTCGGCATTGTGCAGCCAGGACAGGCAATCTGCCTGGATCAGGCGGTGCTGTCTACCGGTCAGGCCGTTAATCCTCAGGTTCTTCTCCGCCCATTCCAGATAGGTACGCGACATATCCACCGTGGTGGTGCTGCGTGCGCCCCCCAACCCGGCATGTACGCTTGCGGTGCCGGTGTAGGCAAACAGGTTGAGGAAGTCTTTGCCTTTGCTCATCTCACCCAGCATACGGCGAGCGATGCGGTGATCGAGGAATAACCCGGTATCGAGATAATCCGTCAGGTTGACCCACAGCTTGGCATTGAACTCTTCTACCAGCAGGAACTCCCCCTTCTGCGCCAGCTTCTCATACTGATTTTTGCCCTTCTGACGTTCGCGGGTTTTCAGGATCAGCTGATTCGAAGGCAGCTCCAGTACCGCTAACGTGGCGTTAATCACGTCAAACAGGCGCTGGCGGGCTTTCTGCGCGTCGATGGTTTTCGGCGGCGCGTACTCCTGCACCACCACCTTACTGCCATAGCGATCCACCGCCACGTTATAGTCAGGCAGATCGGCATCATACAGGCGATAGCACTCGATCCCCTGCTGCTTTGCCCATTTATCCAATTTCTTCAGATTCTTGCGCAGACGGTTGGCAAAGTCTTCTGCCACCTGCACACCACCAGCACCCTGCGGGTTTTCTGCCAGCTGGTAGTTTTTCTGTACGCAGTCCAACGGGCCGTTTTTCGCTTTGAACTGGCGCTCTGCGCGCAGCTGCAGGCAACTGAGCAGTTCCGGTGAGGCGCTGAACAACGAAAGCTGCCAGCCACCAAAGTGGCTCTTCATGATGCGCCCTAACATATTGTGCAGCGCAATCAGGGCTGGTTCGCTCTCAAGGCGTTCACCGTATGGCGGGTTGCTGACCACCGTGCCTACCGGGCCTTCCGGCAGTGGGTTGGTCAGTTTGCTGACGTCATTAACGTTAAAGGTGATCAATTCGGCCACGCCCGCGCGGCGGGCATTACCCTTCGCCATTTCGATGACACGACGATCGATATCGGAACCGAAGAAGCGTGACGGGGTTTCTTGCAGGCCACGTTTCGCACGCACCTGCGCTTCGGTGATCACTTCACGCCACAGTTCGGCATTGTGGCCGTTCCAGGCGGTAAAGCCCCAATGTTGACGATGCAGGCCAGGCGCGCGATCGGAGGCGATCATCGCCGCTTCGATCAACAGCGTGCCAGAGCCGCACATCGGGTCCAGCATCGGCGCCCCTGGTTGCCAACCGGAACGTTGGACAATCGCTGCCGCCAGGTTTTCCTTCAATGGAGCCTGGCCGGTAAGATCGCGATAGCCGCGCTGGTGCAAACCTTCTCCGCTCAGATCGAGCGCTACGCTGGCCATATCACGCTGCAGGAAAACGTTCACCCGAATGTCCGGCTGCTGTTTCTCTACCATTGGCCGATCGTTGAGCTTGCGGGTAAAGCTGTCCACAATGGCGTCTTTGACCTTCAGCGCACCATATTGGCTATTGCGGATCTCTTCATTGAGGCCGCTGAAGTGCACGGCAAAGGTTTTATCCAGGCCAAATATCGATGGCCAGTCAATGGCCTGCACACCGAGGTACAGATCCAAATCGCTGTGCACGCGAAATTCATTCAGCGGCAACAGAATACGCGAAGCCAGGCGGCTCCAGAGCAGGCTTTGGTACAGAAGACGATCGTCACCCTGAAAATGTACTCCCCCCTGCACCACTTTGCAGGAGTGAGCGCCAAGCCGCTCCAGTTCGCTTTTTAACAGTTCTTCCAGTCCACGCGCCGTGCTGGCAAACAGAGTGTTCATATCGTGCTTATCACCAAAAAGAAAATTGTTGCGCATTATAGCTAATCCAGACCGCTTGTCATAAAGTTGCTCCCTTCTATTTCATTTATCGCACGGAGGCAGGGGTGATCACGCTCTCCCGACTTTACGTTCATCCGGTCAAATCACTACGGGGTTTGCAGCTTTCTCACGCTCAGGTGGCCAGCAACGGCCTGGCTTTTGATCGCTCTTTCATGATCACCGAGCCAAACGGTACCTTCATCACCGCCCGCCAATACCCGCAGATGGTGCTGTTTACCCCGGCGTTGTTGGCGGATGGTCTGTTTCTGACCGCACCGGACGGTGAAAGCGCGGCGATCCGCTTCATTGATTTCGCCCCCGATGCGCAGCCGACCGAGGTGTGGGGCAACCATTTCACCGCGTTGATCGCCCCGGTGGCCATCAACAGTTGGCTAAGCGGTTATTTTCAGCGCGAGGTCCAGCTGCGCTGGGTTGGGCCTGAATTAACCCGCAGGGTAAAGAAGCACCCGGAAATCCCACTCTCCTTTGCCGACGGTTACCCTTATCTGCTGATTAATGAAGCTTCGTTCCAGGATCTGCAGCAACGTTGCCCAAGCAGCATCAGGCTGGAGCAGTTCCGCCCGAACCTGGTGGTGACCGGCAGCCCGGCCTGGGCAGAAGATGGTTGGCAGGTGATCCGCGTCGGCGACGTGATGTTCGATCTGGTAAAACCTTGCAGCCGCTGCGTATTGACCACGGTCAGCGTCGAACGTGGCCGTAAACACCCGAGCGGCGAGCCGTTGAGTACGCTACAACAGTTCCGCACTGCCGATAATGGCGACGTCGACTTTGGCCAAAACATGATTGCCCGTAACAGCGGTATTATCCGCGTCGGCGATAGTGTTGAAGTGTTGTCAACCAAACCGCCGCGGCCTTATGGGGCAGGCAAGGTCGTCGAAAGCCTACAAGCACCGCAGGACAGCACCACCAGCGTGAGCATTGAGTATCAAGGAAAGGTGTTTGCCGGTAATAACCAGCAGATCTTGTTAGAGCAGTTGGAGCAGCAAGGCATTCGCATCCCTTACTCCTGCCGGGCTGGCCTGTGCGGCAGTTGCAAGATAACGCTGGTGGAGGGCGAGGTTGCCCCGCTAAAGAAAAGCGCAGTGGCCGCCAACGGCACCATCCTCTGTTGCAGCTGTATTCCTAAAAGCGATGTGAAGCTGGCGTAACGCTTATTACACTGCCCTGTCGTAAGCCGGGGCAGACTGTTCATCCGGGATGCAAGGTTTCAAGCGATCGTGCATCACTTTTATCGCATCCCCCAACACCATGGTGCGCCCAGCCAACGCCAGCTGATTTTGTGCCAGCAAGCACAGGCTGGCATTATCCCCGGCTTCCACCACCAGCAGACGCGCCTCGACACCGCTATCCATCACCTTCACCGCCGCCAACTCGCCATTTTTTGGGCGTAGCGGATAGTGTTGCTGAGCAAAATGCCAGCTCTTGGGCATCAGGGGTTTGAGAAAACGGAAGGCCACCAGCGCATTTAATACCAACTCGGCACGTTGTTCATGGCTGAGCTTTATCTGTTTGCACTGTTCTTCATAATCAAAATAAAGCGCTGCATCATCGACGCAGAATGCACATTCAGCGAAGGCGTCCGGGGTTAGCATTTTTGCCGGAAAGCGTGAACGGAAGATCATACCATTGGCTAAATCGAGCATCAGTCGATCGTGCTCAGCGTCAAAATACCAACGCCAATTGTCGTCAGGTTTTATCTTCATTGCTTATCCTTCTCACCACATGCCAACGCGTATTACGCAAAAGGCGATTTTATCACCAGAAAGGTTGCTTAAACATCGGATAATTCCGCTACCGAACAAAATATAGACGAGCCGGGGGCAGAAATAAACCCCCGGTCGAAAATGAAAGGTAAAATATTAGATATGGGTAACGATATCTTTAATCAAACGCGGTCCGTGGAAGATAAAACCGGAATAAATTTGTACCAACGTTGCCCCGGCCTCCATTTTTTCCCGCGCCGCCGTCAGGGAATCAATTCCACCAACGCCGATAATCGGCAAGCGCCCTTGCAACTCTTGCGACAAACGGCGGATCACTTCAGTGCTGCGTAACTGTACCGGACGGCCACTTAATCCCCCTGCCTGATCGCAGTAATTCAACCCCTGAACCAGTTTACGATCGAGAGTGGTATTGGTGGCAATGACCCCATCTATATTATGACGCACTAAACTGTCCGCTATTTGGATCAGTTCTTCCTCTGAAAGATCCGGCGCGATCTTTACCGCAACCGGCACATATTTGTGATGGCGAGCCTGCAATTGGGCCTGCTTATTTTTTATCGCCGCCAGCAGATCGTCCAGCGCTTCACCATACTGTAAGGATCGTAATCCCGGGGTATTGGGTGATGAGATATTAATCGCGATATAGCCGGCATACGGATAAACCTTATCCATACAGATCAGATAATCGTCTTTGCCCTGCTCGACCGGCGTGTCTTTATTCTTGCCGATATTGATCCCAAGCACGCCGCCAAAATGGGATTTCTTAACATTTTCAACCAGATTGTCTACGCCATGGTTATTGAACCCCATGCGGTTGATCAGCCCTTCGGCCGGGACCAGGCGGAACAGACGCGGTTTATCATTGCCCGCTTGCGGACGCGGCGTAACGGTACCGACCTCAACAAAGCCAAAGCCCATCGCACCAAAGGCATCAATGCATTCGCCGTCTTTATCCAGACCGGCGGCCAAACCTAATGGGTTGCTAAAAGAGAGCCCCATGCAGCTCACCGGCTTGCTCGGCACCGACTGACGGATAAGAAACTCTAGTGGGGTGCCGGTAATACGGCGCAGTTGACTGAAGGTCAATTCGTGAGCGCGCTCGGGATCGAGCTGGAACAAGGCTTTCCTGACGATGGGGTAGTACATGTACTCTCCTGATTTCCCGGTGATATCCTGCTGACTTGAGGTCGCAAGTCAATCGCTGTGCCTGATGGGGATACAGGTGGGGATCATGCAGAACGCCGACACGCCGTAAACCCATCCCTGGGGGCTCGCAATCGCGCATCCTTGCGCTCAACGGTCGGCTAACCTGCATGATCCCCACCTGCTTCAGGCTTTCGGTGTTGCGGTTATTTAGCGACAACCTCAAGTCAGCAGGATAGGCCTGTCGACCGGGGGCGTATTATCCGGTATCCCCTCGCCAATTGGAATTGATTAAAGGCAAAAAAAGCGCGTTTAGCGCAATCGTTTCCCTTGTATGGCACTACTTCCCCGCTTTTCCCCCTTTACGCATATCAAAATCAAAAAATGAGATTTAAAAATCACCCCCTTTTGCTGTTAGCTTTAAAACACTTTACGAACATTAATTTAACATTGATAACTTTTTGATATAAGGAGTGGCGATGCGCGTTTTATCTCTAGCTGGCAGCCCAAGGCTCCCCTCACGCTCGGCGGCGCTGTTACAACTGAGCCAACGCTGGCTACAACAGCAGCAGGTGGAAGTGATCCCCTATACCCTGCACGATTTTCAGGCGGAAGACCTGCTGCGCGCCAATTTTAACAGCCCTGATATTAAAGCCTTCGCCGCGCAACTTGCCGCTGCGGATGGCCTCTTGATCGCCACGCCGGTTTATAAGGCATCGTTTTCTGGCGCGCTGAAAACCTTACTCGATCTGCTTCCTGAACGCGCGCTGGAACACAAAGTGGTTTTGCCGCTGGCCACCGGCGGCTCCATTGGCCACATGCTGGCGGTGGACTATGCGTTGAAGCCAGTGTTGACGGCGCTGAAAGCCCAGGAAGTGCTGCACGGCGTGTTTGCCGATGACGGCCAGATAGTACTTAACGGTGAACAGGCCCAGCTATCCGATGGGGTGGCCGCACGCCTGAACGAAGCGTTGGACAGTTTTTATCTGGCGCTCAGCCGCCGTAAACCGCCGGTGCCAAACACCGCCGCCTCTCTGTTAACCCGGCAAACTGCCTAACCGCCTAAGGAAATCATCATGCCCCTCTCTTTCCGCCGTTGGCTTAACACCGGTGCGCTGGCCGCCATTATGGCGCTGGCGCTGAACAATACCGCCGTCGCACAAGATAACGCGCCTGCTCAGTTTCGTATTGGCTATCAAAAAGGCTCGGTGAGTCTGGTGTTGGCCAAAACCCACCAGTTGCTGGAACAACGCTTTCCTGCCACCAACATCAGTTGGATCGAATTCCCGGCGGGCCCGCAGATGCTCGAGGCGCTGAACGTCGGCAGCATCGATCTGGGCAGCACCGGCGATATCCCGCCTATCTTTGCCCAAGCCGCCGGGGCCGACCTGCTGTACGTCGGCGTAGAGCCGCCAAAACCCAAGGCGGAAGTGATCCTGGTGCCGGAAAATAGCCCGATCCACAGCGTCGCCGAGTTGAAAGGCCATAAAGTGGCCTTCCAGAAAGGCTCCAGTTCACACAACCTGCTACTGCGGGCACTGCAAAGGGACGGCCTGAGGTTTACCGATATCCAACCGGTTTATCTGACGCCCGCCGATGCCAGAGCGGCCTTCCAACAGGGCAACGTCGATGCCTGGGTGATCTGGGATCCCTACTATTCTGCCGCGTTGCTGCAAGGCGGAGTGCGGGTATTGACCGATGGCAGCGAACTGAACCAGACCGGTTCTTTCTACCTGGCCGCTCGCCCTTATACCGAAGCCAACGGTCCGTTCATCCAGCAGGTGCTGGCGGTGCTGACCCAGGCCGATGCGCTGACGCATAGCGATCGGGCGCAGAGCATTACCTTGCTGGCCAAGGCGATGGGCTTACCGGAAGCGGTAATTGCCAGCTATCTGGATCATCGCCCACCGACGGCCATCAAACCCCTAGGGGACGCCACCATTGCTGCCCAGCAAAAAACCGCCGATCTCTTTTTCGCCAACCGGTTGGTTCCGGTGCAGGTCGATATTTCTCAACGCGTCTGGCATCCAGCCGCACAATAATCAGGAGAGAACCCTATGAGCATTAACGTATTCTGGTTTTTACCGACTCACGGCGATGGCCACTATCTCGGGAGTTCAGAAGGGGCACGGGCGGTCGATTACGGTTATCTTCAGCAGATCGCCCAGGCCGCTGACCGGCTTGGTTTCGGCGGCGTGCTGATCCCAACGGGGCGCTCTTGCGAAGACTCTTGGCTGGTTGCCGCTTCATTAATTCCGGTCACGCAGCGGCTGAAATTCCTGGTGGCCCTGCGCCCCGGCATCATCTCCCCGACCTTGGCAGCCAGGCAGGCCGCCACGCTGGATCGGCTTTCCAACGGCCGCGCCCTATTCAATCTGGTGACCGGTGGCGATCCGGAAGAGCTGGCAGCGGAAGGTTTGCACCTTAACCACACCGAACGCTATGAAGCCTCCGCCGAGTTTACCCACGTATGGCGCAAAGTGCTGGAAGGTGAAACTGTCGATTTCGCCGGTAAGCATATTCAGGTAAAAGGTGCCAAGCTGTTGTTCCCGCCGGTGCAGCAACCTCGCCCACCGCTGTATTTTGGCGGCTCCTCTGAGGCGGCACAGGATCTGGCAGCCGAGCAGGTCGAGCTGTATCTGACCTGGGGAGAACCCCCTGCCCAGGTGAAAGAAAAAATAGAGGAAGTACGAGCCAAAGCAGCGGCCCTGGGGCGCAAAGTCCGCTTCGGTATTCGCCTGCACGTTATCGTGCGCGAAACCACCGCAGAAGCCTGGCAGGCGGCCGACCGTTTGATCGCCAACCTCGATGATCAAACCATTGCGGATGCACAGAAAGCTTTTGCCCGCTTCGACTCCGTTGGCCAACAGCGTATGGCGGCCTTACACGGTGGCAAGAAAGACAATCTGGAAATCAGCCCTAACCTGTGGGCCGGTGTCGGATTGGTGCGTGGCGGTGCGGGCACTGCGTTGGTGGGCGATGGTCCGACGGTCGCTGAGCGCATTCAGGAATATGCCGATCTGGGCATCGACACCTTTATTCTTTCCGGTTACCCGCATCTGGAAGAGGCCTATCGCGTAGGTGAACTGCTGTTCCCACATCTCGATCTGGCGACCAGCGAACAACCGACCCAGTTGCGTGCGATCAAGCCACAGGGCGAAGCGGTCGCCAATATCTATATCCCACAAAAAGTGTCACAAAGCTGAGGAGAACAGTGATGGCGATCGGTGCACAACAAATTCTGCACCGGCTAGCCCCCTGGGCTTTGCCGGTAGCGCTGGTGATTGGCTGGCAGACCGCCGTTGAGGCGGGTTGGTTGTCTAACCGTATCTTGCCCGCGCCGAGTGCCGTGGTGGCAGCCTTTTGGGCCTTAACCAAAAGTGGCGAGCTGTGGCAACACCTGACCATCAGCAGTTGGCGTGCGCTGATTGGCTTCAGTATCGGTGGCAGCATTGGCTTGGTACTAGGGTTCATTACCGGCCTGTCCCGTTGGGGAGAGCGTTTGCTCGACAGCTCGGTACAGATGATCCGTAACGTGCCGCATCTGGCGCTAATCCCGCTGGTGATCTTGTGGTTCGGCATCGACGAGTCCGCCAAAATCTTTCTGGTGGCGCTGGGTACGCTATTCCCGATCTATCTGAACACCTATCACGGCATCAAGAATATCGACCGTGGCCTGCTGGAAATGGCGCGCAGCTACGGCCTGAGCGGCTTTAGCCTGTTTACGCAGGTGGTGTTACCCGGCGCGTTGCCTTCGATCATGGTCGGCGTGCGTTTTGCGCTCGGGTTTATGTGGTTAACGCTGATCGTCGCCGAAACCATCTCCGCCAACTCTGGCATCGGTTATCTGGCAATGAACGCCCGTGAATTTCTACAGACCGATGTAGTGGTGGTCGCCATTATTCTGTATGCCCTGCTCGGCAAACTGGCCGATGCCTGCGCACAACTGCTCGAACGTGTCTGGTTACGCTGGCACCCGGCCTATCAACTGAAATCAGGAGAAGCATAATGACGGCCCCGACTCGTATTCCGCAAGGCACCCCCATTACGCTGGAAGGCATCGCCAAACGTTATGGCAACCGCACCGTGTTGGACGATTTGCAACTCCGCATCACCGCGGGCCAGTTTGTGGCCGTGGTTGGCCGCAGCGGCTGTGGTAAAAGCACCTTATTACGCCTGCTCGCAGGGCTGGAAACGGCCAACAGTGGGACCCTGGTGAGCGGTAATGCCCCACTCAGCCACGCCAAAGACGATACGCGTCTGATGTTTCAGGATGCTCGCCTGCTGCCATGGAAAAAGGTGATCGACAACGTGGGGCTTGGCCTGAGCGGCAACTGGCGTGATGCTGCATTGCAGGCGTTAACCACCGTTGGGCTGGCCGACCGTGCCAATGAATGGCCAGCCGCGCTGTCTGGCGGGCAGAAACAGCGTGTCGCCCTGGCCCGTGCGTTGATCCATCGCCCACGTTTGTTGCTGTTGGATGAACCCTTGGGGGCACTGGATGCGTTAACGCGTATTGAAATGCAGGGGCTGATCGAAACGCTTTGGCAACAGCATGGCTTCACCGTACTGCTGGTCACGCACGACGTTAGCGAGGCGATCGCACTGGCCGATCGGGTGCTGTTAATCGAAGAAGGACGTATCGGGCTGGATCTGACTATTGATTTGCCACGACCGCGCCGAAAAGGTTCGGTAAAGCTGGCAGAGTTGGAAGCAGAAGTGTTGGCAAGAGTGTTGGCGCCACCGCAAACCGTTGGGACTTCCCGCCGGGTGGCAAATTAATCAGGGGACGGCAAATGCCGCCCCCTTGCTTTTACGCGTCTAACGCCTTGGTGATCTTCTCAAACAGATCGCCAGACAGGTTCTCCAGCCCTTTCAACTGCTCCAGAGCCTGACGCATCAACGCCTGACGAGAGGCATCGTAACGCTTCAGGCGGATCAGTGGTTCAATCAGCCGCGCAGCAACCTGTGGGTTACGCTTGTTCAGATCGCTGAGGATCTCCACCAGGAACTGATAGCCGCTGCCGTCTGCCGCATGGAACGCCGCCGGGTTAGCCGAAGCGAACCCACCAATCAACGAGCGGGTGCGGTTTGGATTACTCAGGCTGAATGAACGGTGTTGCAACAGCGAACGTACCTTACCGAGTACGTCTGCCGCCGGGCTGGTGGCCTGCAGGATGAACCACTTGTCCATCACCAGACCATCGTGATGCCAGCGCTCATCAAACTCGGCCATCAAGGCATCACGGCAAGGCAACTGTGCCCCCATCGCCGCAGCCAGTGCCGCCAGCGAATCGGTCATGTTGTCAGCCTGCTGGAACTGTTGCACCACCAGCTTGTCAGCCTGCTCTACATCGCCGAAAGCCAGATAGTGCAGACAAATGTTACGCAGCGAACGCTTGGCAATATCGCCGTGCTCAACCCTGTACCCTTCAGTTTTGTTAGCGTGATACACCGCCAGCCACTCATCGGCCAGCTCTTTAGCCAGGCAACGGGTGATCGCTTCATGCACCGCAGAGATGGCTTGCGGATCGATGATGGCGAACAGCTCGGCAATTTCGTTTTCCGATGGCAGCGTAAGGATCTGCGCGGCCAGGGCCGGATCCAGCTTCTCATCCAGCAGCACCGCCCGGAAGGCATCTGCCACGTGCAGCGGCAGCGACAACGGCTGTTTCTGCTGATATTTGGCCACGTTCAGCTTGATGTAAATGGCCAGCAGGCTCTGGGCGGCATCCCAGCGGGAAAACTCATTGCGCGCATGCTGCATCAGGAACGTCAGTTGCTGATCGCTGTACGGATAATCCAGCTTGACCGGTGCCGAGAACTCACGCAGCAGCGAAGGAACCGGCTTATGCGCGACGCCATCAAACACAAAAGTCTGTTCGGCGGCGGTGACGTTCAACACGTTATTGACCGGGGAACCGTCTTTCTGCAAGGCAATAACGTTGCCCTCGCTGTCGTAAAGCTCAATATCCAGCGGAATATGCAACGGCAGTTTTTCTGGCTGATCGGCCGTCGGCGCGGTTTTCTGGCTGACGTGCAAGCGGTATTGCTGATCCTCGGCGCTATAGTCATCACGCACCGTCAGCAGCGGCGTGCCAGACTGGCTGTACCAGCGGCGGAACAGCGACAGATCGACGTTGGAAGCGTCTTCCATTGCCTGCACAAAATCATCGCAGGTGGCCGCACTGCCGTCGTGGCGTTCGAAATAGAGCTGCATCCCCGCCTGGAACTGTTGTTCCCCCAGCAGCGTGTGCAGCATGCGGATCACTTCGGATCCTTTCTCATACACCGTCAAGGTGTAGAAGTTGTTCATCTCGATCACTTTATCCGGCCGGATCGCGTGCGCCATCGGGCTGGCGTCTTCGGCAAACTGCGCCCCACGCATAACCCGCACGTTATCGATGCGGTTGACTGAACGGGAACCCAGGTCGGAGCTGAACTCCTGATCGCGGAACACGGTCAGCCCTTCTTTCAGACTAAGCTGGAACCAGTCGCGGCAGGTCACGCGGTTGCCGGTCCAGTTATGGAAATATTCGTGGCCGATCACCGCTTCAATATTCAGGTAATCCTTGTCGGTGGCGGTTTCTGCCTTGGCCAACACATACTTCGAGTTAAAGATATTTAACCCTTTGTTCTCCATCGCCCCCATGTTGAAGAAATCCACGGCGACGATCATGTAGATATCCAGATCGTATTCCAGGCCAAAGCGGGTTTCATCCCACTTCATCGAATTTTTCAGCGAGGTCATGGCCCAATCGGCACGATCCAGGTTGCCACGATCGACAAACAGCTCCAAGGCCACCTTACGACCAGAACGGGTGGTGAAGCTATCGCGCAACACGTCGAAATCCCCCGCCACCAGCGCAAACAGATAGCTAGGTTTCGGGAACGGATCCTGCCATTGCACCCAGTGACGGCCGTCTGCCAGGTCACCTTCAGCCACCCGGTTGCCGTTCGACAGCAGGAACGGATAACGTGCTTTATCGGCGACGATGCGGGTAGTAAAACGGGCCAGCACGTCTGGGCGATCCAGATAGAAGGTGATATGGCGGAAGCCTTCGGCCTCGCATTGGGTGCACAGCGCTTCACCAGACAGGTATAGCCCTTCCAACGCGCTATTTTTCGCCGGATGGATGTCGTTGACGATCGTCAGGGTAAACTGAGCCGGCAGTTGTTCAATCACCAGTTGGTTTTCCTGCTGGCGATAGGCGCTCCACGGCTGCCCATCAACTTGAATACTCACCAGAGTCAGGTCTTCGCCATTCAACGTTAATGGGGCACCGGCGGCACCCTGCCGTTTGATCTGGCTGACGGCGGTAACGCGCGTGGTGTCTGCATCCAGTTCAAAATCCAGGTCGATATCGGTGATGGTATAATCTGGGGCGCGATAATCGTGGCGATACTTCGCCTGTGGCTGTTGTGTCATAAAAACCCTTTGACGTCTCAGTGAGTTACAGATCCCGGACTCGGAGCGCACCGCCGTGCAGGACGACGCGGTACCTCAATGGCCCGATTGTGAATAAACTGTATCACAGCTATAAAAAAAACCCAGAAATGGCAGCAAATCGCACCAAGAAATCACACGACTCACGCAGACATTCGCTGTTGTTTGCTATGCTCCAGCTACCCTGGCGCTTCGCTTAACGTCAAACTCAGCATTTTATGCTTAAGCAGGCGCAGTTCCGTCCCCGTTGGCAACCGAATTGCGGAGGAAAACCAGCGGTAGCAATGATATAATCATCCAAGAACCAGTAGGAGAAACAGATTGGCATGAAAGTAAAATACCTGATCTATTTCTTCACCTTTGCCATCATGCTGTCCTTTGCGGTTTTTATCGCCAATGGGCTGATAAAGGCCCGTGCCAGCCATGAGCAAAGCTTGGAAAATCTGTACAAAATCAGCAGGACCAAAGAGGTGGCCGAGGCCTTTCAGGCTACACTGCTGGCACACCGGTTAAAACGATTAGGTCTGGCGGATAAATCCGTCACCCAAGCTGAATGGCAACAGGCCGATCAACAGGCACGTGAAAAAATCGCGATTGTTAAATCCAATGTCGACGCCGACCTCGCTCTGCGCCTGGGCATTCGGCAAAAGATTGCCATACTTTCCATGCTCGATTGGATGGAAAGGCTGCTGGATAACGATTCGCGTCAGGTCACGCAAGTCGATACTGCCAACAGCAATCTGTTCAATATCAACAGCGCCTATTATATCGTCCAGACCACCAAAGCCTTCTACCGTTATACCTACGACACCCGGCTGATCAATGCCGACTCATTTCTATTTTTGGAGGCCGTTCGCCTTAATAACCGGCTGAATATGTCGCTGACCGAACTGATCGATCAGATTATCGACGTCAATCTCAGCAGCCAGGAACGCAAGAATGCTTATCTGAAGGCCATCCAGTTGACCGGGGTGTTCACCCCGCTCGGTACTCGTTTGGCGTTCTTAAAGCTGGCCTATAACGATCCGCAGATTGCTGAGCTGGTGGATGAGATACTCCGTAACATCTCCAGCCATCGGATCAGCAACATTTCAGACGGGTTATATCAAGCCATTACCCATAATACCGTCTATGACATCAACCTGATCGCCGGCTATATCGAGGAGATGGACAGACTTTCCCAAAGGCTCTATGAGCGTAGCTTTGAGCTGGAGATGGCCGCTTCCGAAGCCAAAATGTATGATAGCCAGACAGCCATCTACGGCATGATTTCTCTGAGTGGGCTGATTGCCCTGTTCATCCTGCTGCCTTCCATGATCTTCTGTTCCAACATCACCCGCTGGCTGACCAAAACGCATAAAAATATTCTGCGCCTGTCACAAGGCGATATGAATATTGATGACAACGACGCGTTTTACAGCAAAGAGCTGATCGCCATCAGTGACGCCATCACCCAGCTCAAACAATACAATCAGGTCAAGATCGCGCTGGAAAACGAAAAGCAGCAGCTAATCAAAGAGCTGGAAGTCTCGTCATTCTTCGATCCCTTAACCAACATTTATAACCGCCGCAAATTTTTCCTCGAGTGTGAGATGCTTGCGCAGAGTAGCTATCCGCTGGCGTTCTGTCTCATCGATATCGATAACTTCAAGCGTCTTAACGATACCTATGGCCACGATGTCGGCGACCGAGTGCTGGTAATGTTCGCCCAGTCGTTAAGTAACACCTTCCGTTCCAGCGATATCTTTTGCCGCTATGGCGGTGAGGAGTTTGCCCTGCTGCTCGGCCACTGTTCCCTGGAAAATGCCCGCAGCATGATGGAAGCCCTGCGTGAACAAACCCAACAAATGTGCCTGGAGTTGCTCAACGGAAAACGGGTGCGCTTTACCATCAGCTGTGGTATCGCTGCCGTAGGCGACCTGTCACAACTGCATCCAGCCATCAAACAGGCCGACGAAGCGCTCTATTTTTGTAAGAAGAGCGGGCGCAATCGGGTCAGTATTTATACGCCAACCGGTTTTATCTGAATCGGTGTTTAAAATAATTAACCTCATAATTTTTATGAGTAAATCAACTAAGCCATTCAGTTTATTGGATTAAATGGCTTTTTCTGGCTGAGGTTATGCCCCCGGTAAAATAAAGGCACGTTTTATCCTCGACCCGTTCCGGCCATTTGTGGTGTGATGAGGCTTCAATAACAGGATAATCCGGGTATACTCCCCCCACTTTTTTGATTATCCGGATTTGGACACGCGCCTGACGAGGATGCTGTAACGCGATATGACTCTATACGCTTCCCCGATTTTGACTTCACTGCTTGATACTGACGCCTACAAGCTTCATATGCAGCAAGCAGTGTTCCATCGCTACCCCGCAATTACCGTTGCGGCGGAGTTTCGTTGCCGTGGCGACGAACTGCTGGGCGAATATGCCGACGAGATCCGCGCGCAGGTTGCCATGATGAGCGAGTTGGCGCTAACCGAAGCCGAACACCGCTATCTCTCCAGCCTGCCTTTCTTCCATCAGGATTACCTGAGCTGGCTGCGGGAGTTTCGCTACGATCCGCAGCAGGTCAGCATTAGCAATCACGACGGCAAATTGCATATCCGTATCGCTGGCCCCTGGCGCGAAGTGATTATGTGGGAAGTGCCGTTGTTGGCCGTGATCAGCGAAGTCGTGCACCGCCAGCGCTCTCCACAGGCCACGCCAGAGATGGCAATCAGCCAGTTGCGCCAGAACCTGGAGCAGTTCAAGCAACTGAGCGGGGATATTGATATTTCACGCTTCAAGCTGATGGACTTTGGCACCCGTCGCCGCTTCTCCCGCGAGGTGCAACAGGCCATTGTCAGCACGCTGAAAACCGAATTCCCCTATCTGGCTGGCACCAGTAACTACGATTTGGCGCATCGGCTGGATCTGATCCCGGTTGGCACGCAAGCCCATGAGTGGTTCCAGGCTCATCAACAGATTAGCCCGGTACTGGCCAACAGCCAACGTGCCGCCTTGCAGGCCTGGCTGGATGAATATCCCGCTCAGCTCGGCATTGCACTGACCGACTGTATCACCATGGATGCGTTCCTGCGTGATTTCGGCAAGCAGTTTGCCCAGAGCTATCAAGGTCTGCGCCACGACTCTGGCGATCCGATCGAATGGGGTGAAAAAGCCATTGCCCATTACCAGCAATTGGGGATCGATCCCATGAGCAAGACGCTGGTGTTTTCAGACAATCTGGATCTGGATAAGGCTTTGGCGTTGTATCGCCACTTTGATCGGCGCATCAACCTGGCGTTCGGTATCGGCACGCGTCTGACCTGCAATATCCCCGGCGTCAAGCCGCTAAATATTGTGATCAAGCTGGTCGAGTGTAAAGGCAAGCCGGTAGCCAAACTGTCCGATAGCCCAGGCAAAACCATCTGCCAGGACCCCGCGTTTGTCAAAGCGCTGCGCAAAGCCTTCGATCTGCCGCTGGTGAAGAAAGCCAGTTAAGGTGCCCCCTCTCTCCAACCCTCTCCCACTGGGAGAGGGAACTGTACGGCGCTGCATTAAAGAACAAGAGTCAGCCGGGGATACAAACCGTGTGGGCATTTCTCACCGGCGTTCCCCCTCTTCCTTTATATACCTCCTGTTTTTTTATCCCACTGCAATAAATGTTGTCTCATTCTGATGATTTCTGCTTGTGCTCTGCAACGCGGCAAGTAACATAGCAACATCCCCAAATTCTTGGGTTGTTAGCCTATTTCTGAAAAACTTATAAGAGAGAAATCTATGAGCGTAGTGCCTGTAGTCGACGTACTGCAAGGTCGTGCTGCGGTTGACAGTGAAGTCACCGTGCGCGGTTGGGTACGTACCCGGAGAGATTCTAAAGCTGGTATCTCCTTCCTCGCCGTTTATGACGGCTCCTGCTTTAATCCGTTACAGGCCGTCGTTAATGATTCTCTGCCGAATTATCAGGACGAAGTGTTACGCCTGACCACCGGCTGTTCCATTGAAGTGACCGGTACCGTGGTACCTTCGCCGGGTGAAGGCCAGAGCTTCGAACTGCAGGCCACAGCCATCAAGGTGGTGGGTTGGGTTGACGATCCTGACACCTATCCAATGGCGGCCAAACGCCACAGCATCGAATACCTGCGCGAAGTTGCCCACCTGCGCCCACGCACCAACCTGATTGGCGCGGTTGCCCGCGTTCGCCACACCTTGGCACAGGCAATCCACCGCTACTTCCACGAGAACGGTTATTTCTGGGTTTCCACCCCACTGATCACCGCCTCTGATACCGAAGGTGCCGGTGAAATGTTCCGCGTCTCCACGCTGGATATGGAAAACCTGCCACGCACTGATAAAGGTGCCGTCGATTTCAGCCAGGATTTCTTCGGTAAAGAAGCCTTCCTGACCGTATCCGGCCAGTTGAACGGCGAAACCTACGCCTGTGCGCTGTCAAAAATTTATACCTTTGGCCCCACCTTCCGTGCCGAGAACTCGAACACCAGTCGTCACCTGGCGGAATTCTGGATGATCGAACCGGAAGTTGCCTTTGCTACCCTGGACGACGTTGCCGGGCTGGCCGAAAGCATGCTGAAATATGTCTTCCAGGCGGTGCTGGATGAACGTGCCGACGATCTGCAATTCTTTGCTGAGCGGGTAGATAAAGACGCCATCGAACGTCTGAAGCGCTTTGTCTCTTCCGATTTCGCCCAGGTGGACTACACCGAGGCGGTCGAGATCCTGCTCGCTTCCGGCCAGACCTTCGAGAACCCGGTTTCCTGGGGCATCGATCTGTCGTCTGAACACGAACGCTATCTGGCCGAGCAACACTTCAAGGCTCCGGTAGTGGTGAAAAACTACCCGAAAGATATCAAAGCCTTCTACATGCGCATGAACGAAGATGGCAAAACCGTTGCGGCGATGGATGTGCTAGCACCGGGCATTGGTGAAATCATCGGTGGTTCTCAGCGTGAAGAACGTCTGGATGTGCTGGATCAGCGTCTGGCAGAGATGGGCCTCAATAAAGAAGATTATTGGTGGTATCGTGACCTGCGCCGCTATGGCACCGTGCCACATTCTGGTTTTGGCTTAGGTTTTGAGCGTTTAATCGCCTATGTAACCGGGGTGCAGAACGTCCGTGACGTGATCCCGTTCCCAAGAACGCCACGTAACGCCAGCTTCTAAGTCATAAAACCCAGCATAATTTAAACATTTTCTTTACATAATAAAGGCCAGCTTAGCTGGCCTTTCGCATTTTTGATTATTGACCTGCATCACAAAGCTCCCTAAAATACACAAATTGTTACACATCGTTTCTTTCTGAAACCAGATTACGACATTGGTAGCATTTTCGTTCTAGATAAACCTGCCCGTGAATGGAACACTGCGTGCAGACACAGGACGGCACCAATCTATCAACAATAGTTCCAAAAGAATTATTGGCGGCAGTGGCAAGGTGTCCGAATAAAACCAATGAGGGTAATAATGATGATGAAGCGCAACATTCTTGCAGTAGTGATCCCAGCTCTGTTAGCAGCTGGTGCAGCCAACGCAGCTGAAATCTACAACAAAGACGGCAACAAACTGGATCTGTACGGTAAAGTTGACGGCCTGCACTACTTCTCTAAAGACAAAAGCGAAGATGGCGACAAGTCATACGTGCGCTTTGGCTTCAAAGGTGAAACCCAGATTACTGACCAACTGACCGGTTACGGCCAGTGGGAATACAACGTGCAAGCTAACCACGCTGAGTCACAAGGTACCGAAGGTACTAAGACTCGTCTGGGCTTCGCAGGTCTGAAATTTGCTGAATTCGGTTCATTCGATTACGGCCGTAACTACGGCGTTGTGTATGACGTTGAAGGCTGGACAGATATGCTGCCAGAGTTCGGTGGCGATACTTACACCAACACCGACAACTTCATGACCGGTCGTACCAACGGTGTTGCTACTTACCGTAACAACAACTTCTTCGGTATGGTTGATGGCCTGAACTTCGCTCTGCAGTACCAAGGCAAGAACGAAAACGACAAGCGTGAGCTGAAGAAACAAAACGGTGACGGTTGGGGTGTGTCCTCTACTTACGCAATTCTGGATTCAGGCGTGAGCGTAGGTGCAGCTTACTCTGGTTCTGACCGTACTGACGCTCAAACCAATCTGTCTACTGCCGGTGGTAAAGACGCTGAAGCATGGACCGTTGGTGCTAAATACGATGCCAACAACGTCTACCTGGCAACCATGTATGCGGAAACTCGCAACATGACTCCATACGGCGAATCAGACTTCACCATCGCCAACAAAACTCAGAACTTTGAAGTGGTAGCACAGTACCAGTTCGATTTCGGTCTGCGTCCATCCATCGCTTACCTGCAGTCTAAAGGTAAAAACCTGGCTGGCCGTAACGCAAACGGCAGTAACTTCGGCGGCGGCGACTCTGACCTGGTTAAATATGTTGATGTTGGCGCTACCTACTACTTCAACAAAAACATGTCTACCTACGTTGATTATAAAATCAACCTGCTGGACGACAACGACTTCACTCGTGCTAACGGCATCGCTACTGACAACATCGTAGCTACCGGCCTGGTTTACCAGTTCTAAGTTGTTGCACTTGATGACGGCTCGCCGTCAGCTAAGTTAAAAAACAGGGCTTCGGCCCTGTTTTTGTTTTTAGCGCTTCCGCCAATTTTTTATTCTGCCAATCCGCCCTTCCCCGTCATTTTTTGTGCTGAATCTGCCGCCGTCACAAGATCGAGGTGTTTTTCTCGCAAACGGTTGGCAAAGGCGATAACTGGCGCTACCCTGATGTTTCTGTCTGCTTAACTCTAGGCCATGGAATCATCTGACATGTTTGAAAAAATCACCGCTGCACCTGCCGACCCGATTCTCGGTCTGACCGACATTTTCCGCGCCGACAAGCGTGAGAATAAAATCAACCTGGGGATTGGCGTCTATAAAGACGAAACCGGCAAAACGCCGGTGCTGACCAGCGTTAAAAAAGCTGAACAGTATCTGCTGGAAAATGAGACCACCAAAAACTACCTGGGTATTGAAGGTATTCCTGAATTTGCCAGCTGCACGCAAGAACTGTTGTTCGGCAAGCAGAGCCCAATCATTGCCGACAAGCGTGCCCGTACCGCGCAAACCCCTGGTGGTACCGGTGCCCTGCGTGTCGCGGCCGACTTTATTGCCAACCAGACCAGCGCCAAGCGTATCTGGGTCAGCAATCCAAGCTGGCCAAACCATAAAAACGTCTTTGGTGCCGTTGGCCTGGAAGTGTTGGAATACAACTATTACGACGCCGCCAACCATGCGCTGGACTTCGACGGTCTGCTCACCAGCCTGAACCAGGCTCAGGCCGGCGACGTAGTGCTGTTCCATGGTTGCTGCCATAACCCTACCGGTATCGATCCAACCGAAGCACAATGGGCTCAGTTGGCTGAACTGTCCGTAGCCAAGGGTTGGTTGCCGCTGTTCGACTTCGCTTACCAAGGCTTCGCCAAGGGCCTGGAAGAAGATGCCCAGGGTCTGCGTATCTTTGCTGCCAAACATCAGGAACTGATCGTTGCCAGCTCCTACTCGAAGAACTTTGGCCTGTATAACGAGCGTGTCGGTGCCTGCACCGTGGTAGCTGCCGATGCAGAAACCGCCGAGCGTGCCTTCAGCCAGGTGAAAGCCGCGATCCGTGCCAACTACTCGAACCCGCCGTCACACGGTGCGGCCGTAGTTGCCACCATCTTGGGTAACCCAGCGCTGCGCGCCATTTGGGAACAAGAGCTGACCGACATGCGTCAGCGCATTCACCGTATGCGCCAGTTGTTCGTTAATACCCTGCAGGAGAAAGGGGCGCAGCAGGATTTCAGCTTTATCATCAACCAGAACGGCATGTTCTCCTTCAGCGGCCTGACCAAAGAGCAGGTTCTGCGTCTGCGTGATGAATTTGGCGTGTATGCCGTTAACTCCGGCCGCGTTAACGTGGCAGGGATGACGCCGGACAATATGGCGCCGCTGTGCGAAGCCATCGTTGCCGTGCTGTAAGTTGATTTTGCATTGAAAAAGGGGCGCATTTGCGCCCCTTTGTTCTTTTGCGAGAGGTGTCTTTACCAGATAGCCGGTTCTTCGCGCAGGAACGGGTTGGTTTGACGTTCATGGCCAAAGGTAGACACCGGGCCATGTCCTGGAATAAACGCCATATCGTCGCCCTGAGGCAGTAATTTGTTGCTGATTGAAGCGATTAGCGCCTGATGGTCACCGCGCGGGAAATCGCTGCGGCCAACGCCGCCGTTGAACAACACGTCACCCACTAATGCCAAACGTGCCTGTTCGTTGATAAAAACGATATGACCAGGTGTATGGCCAGGGCAATGCAGTACGTTCAGCGACATTTCACCCACCTGCACTTTATCCCCCTCTTCCAGCCATTTGGTCGGCGTTAGAGCGGCGCATTCATCCAGGCCAAACATACGGCTCTGTGCTGGCAAACCTTCAAGCCAGAAGGCATCTTCCTTATCTGGCCCATAGATCGGTACCTGATAATGCTCGGCCATTTCTGCCGCCGCGCCTACGTGATCGAGATGGCCGTGCGTCAGCAAAATCTGGCTGACCTGCACGCCCTTTTCGGCAATGGCAGCCTTCAGTTTTTCCGGATCGCCACCAGGATCGACCAGCGCCGCCTGTTTGGTCACGTCGCACCAGATGAGCGTACAGTTCTGACTGAACGCCGTAACGGGGATAATATGGTATTTCATAAAGCTCCAACGACAACGGCACCACGCCCAAGGGCCGGGTGCCATTCAGCGATCATGATGCACAATGATTACCAGGTCCGCACCGGGCCGGTATCGATGTGCACAAAGTTACTACGTGGATAATAGCCTACCCCGCCGGCGCGCATTTTTAACGCGGCCTTACGGATATTACTCAGTTGGATCCCTTCGATATGGAAATCCATCGCCTGGCCTTTGGTGTGGTAACTCTGCTTCGCCACGCCACGGCTATGCTCACGCATTTCGGTATTGGTCGCCATTGAACGGTAGCCGGAAATCAGCTGTACCGGTTTGCTGGTACCCAGCATTACCTGTAGGCGATAGAGATGATCAAACAGAGCCGGATCGATGCTCTTGACCTTATTGGCCCGATAGTCACGGAAGATATGGTTCAAGCGTGCCAACTCTTCTTTATTGTAACCTTTACCGTTGAAGAACTCGGCCTTGATGGATTCGCCGGTATTAAGATTATTCAACAACAGAATACGTGGGCGAGAGGTAGAAAGACTGGCAAACGCCTGCCCTGGAAGCAGTGCGATACCCACGGCGGCGCTACCTAACGCCAGCCATTTACGGCGATGATGATCAATTTTGTCCATGACTCTTTAAACTCGGCAAGAATGTCAAAATATATGCACAAAACTGCGCACTGCCCGAACCATAACCGCCAGCGTATGCGGAGTCAACCCGCGATACGCTGTGGTTTACCCGTGCTCACAAAAAACAGAGCCTGTTACTGGCCAGACATTCAGACCGTTATTTATCTAGAATTACTGCATTTATTGCATCAATTTTTCGGCCTGAGCCAAAATTTGTGCACCCGATCTCACTGTCGCATCATAATTGTAAATATCTGTACGGAACTGTGGCTTGCCATCATCAGAGACCCAGGCCGTCAGGTAATACAGTTGCACCGGGATGTTCTGGCGGATGTTCACATACGTCGTATTGCCGCCTTTCAGCGTGGAGGAAACACGCGCGTTGTTCCAACCGGCATCCTGTAACAACATATTGGCCAAATCGGAAGCCTTGTTAACGCGCACACAGCCAGAGCTTAACGCCCGGATATCCTTCTGGAACAGGCCGTGGTTCGGGGTATCATGCAGATAGATGGCATCCGAGCTCGGCATGTTGAACTTGAAACGCCCTAACGAGTTGCTGGTCCCCGGCGCCTGCTGGATGCGGTAAGGGAAATTGCGTGGTGAAACCACACTCCAGTCAATCATTGCCGGATCGATCACTTGCGCATCGTTGCTCCAGCCAGAGAATACCCGATAGCCGTGTTTCTGGAAGTAGCTCGCATCATGCATGGCCTTGGGCACGATATCTTCACGGATCAGCTTGGTTGGCACGTTCCACGGCGGGTTGACCACCACGTTATTCAGCGCACTGCTCATCAATGGCGTTTTGCGGCTCGGGCGGCCAACAATCACCCGCGAAGATAACACTTCATTACCATTCAGATAGTAGGTGAGCGAGTAGTTCGGGATGTTGACCATAATGCCGGTATCAACGTGCCCAGGCAGAATGCGCAGGCGCTGGATGTTCAACGCCAGCAGTGAAGCTCGAGTTTGTGGCGAAACGTTCAGCCATTCACGCGTCCGGGCACCGATAACGCCATCAGGCGTCAGCCCTTGCCAGATTTGGAAGCGTTTGACCCCTTCCACCAGATCTTCGGTGTAACGATTATCCGTTACCGAAACCGGACTTGCAGGTTGTACCTGTGCGGTCGCTTCTGGAGAGGGAGCAAGATCTTTGATCGATGCCGCGCCCGGGCTTACGACAGCCGCTGCGGTAGCACGATCCTTCTCTTCATCCACCGACAGATCGTCATCCGCCGCCGGGGTCGTCGCGCTGGCGTTGGTGACCTGAGGCTCAGGCGAAGCAGATGCTACCGCCGGAGTGGCGATTAGCATTCCGGTACGCGCCAGAATATCGCGCAGTGCGGGAATATCGTCGCTGAGCTGACCTGGACGCAGGCTTGCACCATTGGTCATTTGTGGCCACGGGCGCCCAGCTGCCAGCATTTCGCGCAGCGCCAAATGCATTTTGGCGTACTGAGGATGCTGCGGGGCCAACGAGTTGATATACGCCAGCGTTTTGCCCTGATGTATCGAGAGCTGCCACTGGTTGATCACCGTATTCGCTGGCACCTTCAGCTTGTAAGGAACATTGCTGTACAACCAGTTGTTGCCGTTAGCCCCGATTGAGGAGACAAACTGCAAATAACCCAGCATCGCATCCGACAGCACAATATCACGTGCCATATCGGTGATGAGCGGATCGGTCAGCAGTTTTACCCATTGAGTAAACTGCGGCTGTACGCCAGAAATGGCCAACTCAGCCAGTTGCTGCTGAAATTGCTGTACCGCTTCCCGATCTTGCCACATAGGCTGCATCTGATTGGCAGCGTACAGCGGTGCCAAAGTGGAGAGATAATAAGGCACAACGCTTTTCGGCAATGCCGCCAGCAGTTCGGCACGACTTTGTGCCACGGACATTCCCGATGACGATGACGCCACCGGTAACGCCGGAACGGTTGCCCATGCGGAAAACGACACGGCAAAACCACACGCTATTGCGCAACTCAATGCCAGACGTCGTACTGAGTTTCCATTTTTAAGCAACATCCCTTGCCCCCTGTAGGCTCACAAAAATACCGCACGGACTATTATTAGTTTCAGTATACAAACAGAACGGCGCTTTTGCTCTCAGCGCCGTAAATAACCGTTTCATTCCAGCTTACCACCGGCAAAAAAACACGCCTATCATCCTCGTCATGCAAAAAAATAGCCACCTTCAGGCGGCTATTTTCAGATTTATAGTGCACTTTTTTAGCTTTGTGGCGTTTATTCCGACACCGAATCTAAAGCTGGTTGTTCACTGGCGAACCCACGCAGGCCAACCACGTGCACATGCTCATGGTTCTGGAACACCTTACGCACCAGTTTATAGGTGGTCCCTTTTTCCGGGCTGATGTTTTCTGGTGCAGCGATAATCAACTGCATCTCCAGACGATCGCACAGCTCAAACAGCGTGGCGATGGATTTGGCATCCAGACGCGCGGCTTCATCAAGGAACAGCAGGCGGCAAGGCGAAATATCTTTACCCCGCAGGCGGCGTGATTCCTCTTCCCAGCTCTGCACCACCATGACCAGAATTGACATACCGGTACCGATCGCTTCCCCGGTAGACAACGCGCCACTTTCCGCACGCAGCCAGCCGTCGGAGCCACGGAACACTTCCACTTCCAGCTCCAGATAGTTACGGTAATCCAGCAGCTCTTCACCGATGGTTTGTGGCGTGCGCTGGCCCATATCGATCTGCGGGTTCAGGCGCTGATACAGCTTGGCCAACGCTTCCGAGAAGGTCAGACGGTTGCTGTTAAACAGATCCTGATGCTGTTCCTGCTGCTCGGAGAGCACATCCAGCAAGGTGGCATGCGCTTCCCGTACGTTGACGTTCAGCCGCACGCTCTTCACCTGACCGAAGGAAACCGCTTGCAGCCCCTGGTTAAGCATCCGGATACGGTTCTGCTCGCGCTGAATGGTCTTGCGGATAATGTTCGCCACGCTCTTCGAACTGATCGCCAGTTTCTGTTCGCGGGCGGTCAGCTCTTCTGTCAGACGGCCCAGTTCGATCTCCATCTGTTCGATAGCTTCGACCGGATCGTCGGTGCGGATAATATCCTGACGGATACGCTCACGCAGATGCTGATAGACCGCGATAAAGAACTGGATCTTGCGCTCTGGCCGTTTCGGATCTTCCGACAGGCGCAGCACGTCACGCAGATGTTCGTTATCCGCCACCGCCAGACGCAGCGCACCCAATGCCTTATCCGACATCGAACGCAGCTCGTCACCGTCCATATAGGCCAGTTCACGACGGTGCAGACGGCGTTCAACCCCGTTGTCTTTCACCAGACGCATCACGGCACACCAGCCCGCCTTGGCGGTCACCACCTGCTCACGCAGTTGGTAATAATCACGCTCCAGCTTGCGCAGTCTCTTTTGCAGGCTGTCCATTTCCGCTTCGCAGAAGGTCAGCTGTTTCTCCAACTGGTTACGGCGGTTACGGTTATTACTCAGCGAGGCATGTAATTCGTCCCGGCGCTGCCGCGCGCGGGCTTCGGCATTAGCATCGGCCTGCACGCCAATGTCTACCAGTTCCTGGCTCAGCTCTTTAAGCATGTCGCGTTTGGCGTCATAAGAGCTTTTCAGCGAGGCCAGTACCTGGCTGTATTGCGTAAACTGGGTCTGATACTGGCGCAGTTGCTCGCGGGCGCGGGTACGTTCCGCTTCCGCATGTTCCAGGCGTTGACGCAGTTTATCGTTGAGATCGTTATCGGCATTCTGCATGCCAGCAGAATCGGTATAGCTGAAGTGAGCGCGGCGCTGTACCACTTCCGTCAGGGCAAAGGCTTGTTGTTTGGCCTGGCGTTGGGTGGCCTGGGCCTGTGCATAGTCCTGCTGAAGCTGCTCATGTTGCTCCGGATCGCTTTGCAGCACCGATAACATAGGCTCCAGCTTGGCCAAGGAAACGCCGTGCTGTTGGATATAGCGCGCAGCATCCTGCGCCTCTTCCATTTCCTCGCGGATCTCTTCGACACGATCCTGCAAGGTTTCATCATTCAGCAGTGAGACCAGCGGCATCAGGCGGTTGAGTGCGGAAATGCCCTCTTTGGCCTGATCGTATTGCTGACGCTGCTGTTGGTTCTGCGCTTCGTGGTTATTGAGCGCACGCTCAATTTCACCACGGCGGCTGTTCAGAGCACGGATATCCGCTTCAGGATCCGCGTCAAACGCCACGGCGAGGTGCGAACCGATAAAGCGGCTGAACGCCTGGTGAGAACGCTGGGTTTTCTGCACGTCAAATGACAAGGTGGCGTAGCGTTCGGCCAAGGAGTCACGTTCTGCGTACAGCACTTCCAGGCGATTTTCCCGGGCAGCACGGCCAAACAGCGGCACCTCAGGGTAGCGCGAGTAACGCCACTGGCGATCGGCGATTTTCACCACCACCGCTTTTTCTTGCTCTTCGACGGCGAACACGCTGTCGTCAAACGACTGCGGATCCCCTTCGATCAGGTAGAGATCTTCCGGGCAGTCTTCCAACCCTTCCAGCATCTCGCGCACCAGCGACAGATCCGGCACCACAATCGCGTGGCGCGACGGGCCGTACAACGCAGAGAAGTACGGGGCATCGTCAATGGTGACATCGTCATAGATTTCAGACAACAGCACACCGCCAAAGCGCTCCGCCAGCGTTACCAGACGCTGATCTTCTGCCCCGCTCGGCTGGCTGAGACGTTCAATCTGCGCTTCGATTTCACGCTTGCGACTGACCACTTCATCACGTTCAACCGTGGTTTCGCGTTCGCGCTCCAGCAGTTGCTGCATGTATTCGGTAACCTGCTGACCATCTTCGAAGGCTTCACCGCTCTGCTCGCTGAGCTGGGTCAGTGAATCCTGCGCGGCCAACCAAATCGGTGCCCTGGCAGTCAGCTCCTTGATGCGCTGCTGGATCTGCTCCAGCTCCTGGCGCATTTCCATCCGGCGCTCACCGGCCTCGCTGACGCTTTGGGACAACGATTCCAAACGCTCTTCCAGCTCTTGCTGCAAGGCATCAAGTTCATCCGGCTGATAACTCTGCCCGTGACGTTTGCAGAACTCCTGCAACAGACGTTCGGCATCCTGCTGCGAGCGCAGACGTTGCTCCAACTCGCTCAAACGCATCCGCAACGGCTGCACACGCTCGGCCTGATGCTGCTGCGAAGGCCAGTCACGCAATAGTTCACGCGCGGTTTGCCAGGCTTCACTGCGGCTGACTTCGCCCGCAATTTTACCCACCAGCTGATAGGCCTGCTCGAATTGGCTGTGAGCGGCATCCGCCACGCTTAACTTTTGTTCCAACTGCAACAGGGACTCTGTCGCTTCCTGCTCACGCGCCTGGAATGTATCCAGCCACTCTTCGGCATTTTCGGCGGTGAGTTCCGGTACCTGACACAGCGCACGGGCGCGCTCAAGAGCCTGAAGTGCCTGCTGATATTGAATGGCACGGGTTTGCTGCACGTCCAACGCCTGCTGGTAATCGGCGAGCTGGCTTTTCAGCTCATCCACCTCCAGCTCTGCGGCTTCGGCACGCGCTTCGTTTTCCGCCTGCTGCTCGCTCGCTTCGGCGACAACCTCATTCTGTTCTTCCAGACGGTAGGTCAGCTCTTCCAGATCGCCTTCATAGCGTTCGATCTTTTCCTGCTGGCGCATTGCGGTCTGCACCAGATTGAGGTGATCGCTGGCGGCCTGATAATCGGTTTCCAGATCGGATTCGGCACCGCTTTGCTCAGCCAGCTCACGCGCCATTTCAACGTGGCGGAACTGCTCGGCGGCCAGCTGTTTGCGGCTGCTCAGTAACTCGTTGCGCAATACCAGCGCCCCATCCAGATGGATACGCCGTTCATTGGCATGGCGCATGTAGTCTGCGGCAACGTACGAGGTCGCTTCGGAAATCAGATGCTTGAACAGGTCGCGGTCCGACTGGGTGACGCGGATCGCTTCCAGCGTCATGCGGTTCTCGCGCAGAGCGGCTTCCATATCCTGGAACGCTTTACGCACGCCGCCGTTTTCCGGCAGCAGGTAATCACGCAGAGAACGTGTAATGGCACTGGAAATCCCGCCGTACAGCGAGGCTTCGATCAGACGATAGAACTTGCTACGGTCGGAGGAAGTGCGCAGGCGCTTGGGCAGCACCCCCAGATCAAACATCAGGGCGTGGTAATCGGTGATGGAGTTGAACTGCTTGAACTGCACCCCTTCCATCTCTTCAACACGCTCTTTCAGTTCCTGCAACGAAAGAACCCGAGCCTGACGCTCACCGACGGTCTCGGTCAGCAGTTCGGTCGGTTGCACTGCCGTTGGCAGCCCCTGAATGGTGAAAGGTTTGATATCGACCTTACGATCGCGCCCCGCAACCTGTTGCAGACGAACCCCGACCACCACACGCTGGTGGCGTGAGTTGACTACGTCCAGCGTTGAGTAGCAGACACCGGCACGCAATTTACCGTGCAGGCCTTTGTCGCGTGAACCGCTGGTGGCGCCGGCTTCGGTGGTGTTACGAAAGTGCAGCAGCGTCAGATCCGGGATTAGCGCCGTGACGAAGGCCGCCATGGTGGTGGACTTACCGGCCCCGTTACCGCCCGAAAGCGTGGTGACCAGCTCATCGAGATCAAAGGTTCGGGCAAAGAAACCGTTCCAGTTAACCAGCGTCAGTGAGCGAAATTTACCGCGTTCAATCATTCCTGTTCATCCTCTGCACTGTCCTGGGTGGCTTCTGCCTGCGCATCTTCCGCATCAACTTCATCGTTCAGTGACAGGCTGTTTTCTACCGGCATCGCCTCACCGTCGCGGATCATCCGCAACTGGGCTTCGCGCGGATCGTCACCGCTACGCACATCGGCACCGAAGCGGAACACCGCCTCGGTAATGCGGAATTTGCTGTTGTCATTGCCCATGAAATACACCATGCCCAGACGGCGCAGGCGATTGAGCGAGGAGCGCACTTTTTCATGCAGCTTCTGACGGTCAAGATCCGAACCGGTGGAGCGCTGGTTGACGAACTTCAGCAGCTTGCTCTCATCCGCCAGGCTCAGCAGCTCATCGTACAGCTCCTGCTGGCTGAAAATACCTTCATGCGCCAGGCGCTCGGGGCTCAGGTAGAGGTAGCACAGGATCTTGCCGACCATCATGTCCAACTCGGAAAGCACCGAGCGTGGAATGAGCGTGGTCGAGCGCGGGCGCAAATAGAAGAACCCTTCCGGCGCCCGGATCAGCTCGACGCTGTAACGGGTATAAAACTCTTCCAGCTCGTCTTGAAAATCCATGAGGAATGCGTGGTTGTCCAACTCATCGATACCGATGTGACGACCTGCGCGCAATTGGCTGTCCAACGCCGGAAACAGCGTGTTAGACAATGCCTTGGCCAGCTTGACTGGCATTACTTGTTCAATATTTGTCGATGACATGGGCCTGTACCTTGGCTCCGTAATCATTGATTGCCTGCCACTGCGCGGGCAACCCTGAAAAATCAGCTTCAGCCACACCAAGGCGCACTGCCTGGTCGACCACTATGCGGGCAACGTCAAAGTGACGCACACGCGGATATTGCGCCAGATAATCGCGCATCACTGCCCCTAAATCGAGCGGCATCTTTTGTTCCTGATAAATCTTCAGTGCCTGTTCGATCATCGCTGCCAGCTGTTCGCGAATTTCGCTGAACTCTTCATATTCCAGATCTGGCGGCAGTTCCCCGGTGACCTCTTCACTGCGCAACGCCAGCTCTTCGTCACGCATATCGAGCAGACGATCGGCGTTGGCATGGGTCAGCGTCCAAGGATTATCGAAGTAGTTTTGTACCGATTGGCGCAGGCGTTGGGCAAACACGCGGTTTTTATCCATATCGATGGCGGTACGGATAAACTTGTGCACGTGGCGATCATAGCCGATCCACAGGTCAATCGCCTGTTGGCCCCAACTGATGATGCGATCCAGCTTGCTTTGCAAATCAAACACCAGCTTATCGACAAAGCCCAGCTCCATCTCACCCAGCGTGGCGTCCTGAATCCTCAGCAGGTTGGCCTGGAGTTTATCACCTGCGGCCTCCAGCGTATCCTGCAGTTCACGCAAGGTACCGGAGGTTTCCGACAGCAGCATCTCACAGCTGGAGATCGCCGCACGCCAATCCTGGTTGAGCAGCGCCGCGATATCGGTTTTCACGCTCTGTTGCTGTTCATCCATCAGGCGCTGGGTCAGATCGATACTGTCGAAGATTTCCGCTACCGAGTATTTCAGCGGAGCAAAGACGTTGCGGTGCCAATGGAAATCATCGCCACCCTCTTCGGCAGCATCTGCCGCACGCTTCAACTCTTCCGCCACGATCGACAACTGCATGGAAAGGCGCAGGGTCGAAAACTCACGCTGGCGGATATAGTAATCGGTAATACCAATACCCAGCGGCGTCAGGCGATAGATGGCATTGCCGTCCGCCAACTCGCTGGTAAAACGGTTCAACAGGCGCTGGCGCACCATGTCGTTAATCGCATTGTTGGCGCGTATCGCCACCGTTTCATGCGTCTGTTCAAACCCTTTGCTGACATGGCGAAATGCATCAACCAGCTCACCTTCGCTCATCTCGCCGTCCAGCCGCTCACCATTTAACGTGGCGATAGCCAGCAAAAACGCAAGACGCTCAGTGGGGAGCGAAATAGAGAAATCATTTTTCCGTGCCCAGGCGACCAGTTCGGGTACTGTCTGGGAAAATTCACTCATAGTTCGTCCTTCAGGTTCGGTTTATGCGCCGAGACGTGAATATAGCGCCCCAAACTCACGTAAGGCTCTTGCCGACAATAAAGCTGTTCAAGCGCCAGTAACTCTTCAAATTTTTGGGTCTGTAGCTGCCTGCTTTGCAGATAATCATGGAAAACCCTCACGCCGGTTTTGCCTGAAATCTGCATGCCCATCTGCTCCAACCAGCCGTAGACCAGCGGTGGGCTGTGTGGATACTGCGGCGACAGCGAGCGCTTGCGACGCCGCCTGACCTCGGGATCCACCAGTTGGAAGTTGCCCAACACCACATTACGCATCAACAAACCGTTGGCATTAAAGAACATCAGTGACAGTGCGCCCCCGGGCACCAGGCAGTCATACAACGCCTGCAAGGCCACCTGCGGTTCGGCGATCCACTCCAAAACCGCATGGAACAATATCAGATCGACCGGTTGTGCCAAATGCTGACCAATCTCTTGCGCCGAACTTTGTATGAATTGCATGTTCTGGCTCACACCTTTCTGCTCGGCCAGCAACGCAGCGCGTTGGATCATCTCACCAGAAAGATCGCACAACAAGACCTGATGTCCTAATTCTGCCAGTTGGCAGGCCATGTGGCCTTCGCCCCCACCAGCATCCAGAATGCGCAGCGGCCGCTGTGGTAACTGATCCAGCAGCGTGGTCAGATCCTGCCAGACTACCGCCTGACGGATTTTCCCCTTGGTGGTGCCGTAAATATTACGCGCAAACTTCTCGGCAATATCGTCAAAATTGCGATCCTGCATGGACAACGGCTCCGCTGATTCTATCTTGGCCGACGGCAAAGCGCCTGCCCATTCAAACCTGCTATTTTGGCACAGACTGGCTTAGAATAAATCTTCTTGCCGCATGAATGCGGCCAGATGTCGTTTTTTCGCCCAAAAGGACCTGATTTTTGATGTTATTTCACTTAAAAAAATTCATTGGCGGCCTGATGATGCCTCTACCCGCCCTGCTGTTGTTAATGGGGCTGGCATTATTGCTGCTGTGGTTTACCCGTTGGCAGAAATGCGGCAAAGTCATATTAAGCCTGAGTTGGCTGCTGTTGCTGTTGCTCAGCCTGCAACCGGTCGCCGATCGCCTGTTGAAGCCGTTAGAATCCAGTTACCCGACCTATAGAGGCAACGGCCAGATTGACTATATCGTGGTGCTTGGCGGCGGTTATACCTATAACCCGGACTGGGCCCCCAGCTCTAACCTGCTCAACAACAGCCTGCCACGAGTGACCGAAGGCGTCAGGCTATACCTGTCGCACCCGGGTAGCAAGATGGTCTTTACCGGTGGAAAAGGCGCGAAAACGCAAAGCAGCGCGGCCACCGCAGCACTGGTGGCGGAAAGCCTGGGTGTGCCTGCCAACGACATCGTGCTGGTGGACCGCCCGCGGGATACCGAACAGGAAGCCGCAGAGGTCGCCAAATTGGTAGGGAAACAGCCGTTTGCGCTGGTGACATCTGCCAATCACTTGCCGCGTGCCATGCGCTTCTTTGAGGCTCAGGGCCTGCACCCAATCCCGGCTCCGGCCAATCAACTGGCCATTACCTCACCGCTGAATATCTGGGATCGGGTGATGCCTTCCGCGATGTTCCTTGGGCACAGCGAACGGGCGGCATATGAAACGCTGGGCAGCCTGTGGCAGCAGCTAAAAGGGGATGGTGAAGTCAGCAGCAATTAGTGAGCCAGCCAGGGCCGTAGCTGTTGTGCGGCCTGATCGAACGCCGGGCGATCCAGCTTGCCGGTATGGATCATCCTGGCTACCGCCTCCCACACCACATAAAGCCAACGACGAGACAGGAAAGACTCCGCCACTGGCGCACGCTGTAGGTAGTGGAACAGCAATTGATCCGGCATCTCCGCCTCGCAAAGCCTGAACAGCTCATATTCCCGTGGCGCCCACAGCATCATGCCTGGGTTGAGCATCGCCAGCAGTTGGTCGGTTTTGGCATCTTTCAGCATGCTGCGTAACCCCAGATTACCGTGCACCAGCACGCAAGGGTCATCAAAATCGGCAAAGAAGTCGATCAGCATTTCGCGCGTGCGGTACAGCAGGCGGCGGTCTGCCATGCTTAACAGCGGCGAGTTCATATTACCCAGAGTTGACCAAAGTACTTCGATACGCTGCTGGTACCAACTGCACCAGTCATTCTCCTGCGTGCTGTCAACCGTGCCCACGCAGCCGTGGCTATCGATACGGTGCCAGGCCAGCATGCCGTCGACAATCTGGTCCATCAAGGCTTCCCAACGGGCCAAAGTCCGGGTTGGAGCCTCGACCGAGACGCCACGCAGGCGTTCGATCAGCAATATCTCTTTGTAGGGCGCTTGCCGGGTGTAGACCACGCCAAACACCGTTGGCAGACGAATGTCCCCTTCACGCGCCAGCATGGATAACTTGTAAGCTTCCTGCTGGGCAATGCCCTCACAGACGAAGCTTTTCGCCATCAGCGGGATCGCATGATCCTGGCGATCGTACAGTGAATACAGATGGGCATAAGGCTGTTCGCTGACGCGTTCCAGACGACCAACGGACTCTCCCAGCACAATACTCAATTCGGCACGCAGCTGCTCCATGGAACGACCCCCTCCACATTAAGGATAAGCAACTGTCATCATTGAACGGTGAGCGGAGAAATTCTTCAATGCAGATCAATAAAAAGGGTAAATCAGGGAATTGAGATGGCCGGGGTCTCCGGCCAATAGATGACTCAACGCTTGATGCTGTCCCGCACTCGTTGCAAGTCTTCCGGGGTATCGACACCGACGCTCGGAATGGCCTGCGCCACCGCGACGTGGATCTTTTCGCCGTACCACAGCACACGCAACTGCTCCAGCAGTTCAATCTGTTCCAGCTGGCTTGGTTGCCAGTTGACGTAGCGGCGGACAAAACCGGCGCGGTAAGCATAAATCCCGATATGCCGCAGCAGGCTATTGCCAATAGTCTCTTTTGATTGAGCAAAACGCTCACGATCCCAAGGGATGGTGGCACGTGAGAAATAGAGCGCATAGCCTTGCGCATCCATCACCACCTTGACCGCATTCGGGTTGAAGGCTTCTTCTGCGGTTTCGATCGGTACCGCCAGCGTGGCCATCCCTGCGCTACTGGCCGCCAGGTTTTCTGCCACCTGACGCACGATAACCGGCGGGATCATCGGCTCATCGCCTTGCACATTGACAATGATTTCATCATCGGCAAAGCCACATTTTTCGATCACTTCCGCCAGGCGTTCGGTGCCGGAATGGTGGTCCGGGCTGGTCATGCAAACTTCACCGCCGGCAGCCTCGACCGCTTTGGCCACCTCAGGGTGATCGGTGGCGACAATCACGCGGGAAGCCCCTGATTCACGGGCTCGTTCCATCACATGCACCACCATCGGCTTACCGTGGATATCCGCCAACGGTTTACCCGGCAAGCGGGTGGACGCATAACGCGCCGGGATGATAGCGATAAAACTCATGCGTGTTTCTCGTCCAGTGGGATGGTGCGCGCTTCGTTTTCCAGCAATACCGGAATACCATCACGTAATGGGTAGGCCAGGCCGTCCAGTTTGCAGACCAGTTCCTGATGTTCTTTGTTGAAATAGAGCTTACCGTTGCAAACCGGGCAGGCAATGATTTCGAGTAAACGGTGATCCATGCTTCCTCCAGGGGGAAGATATGCTAACTAGGGAAAGTGCGTGACGATAGCATAACGCCATAGGGCCGGTTAATCACCGCCTGATTTGCTCAGACGGTTGCCGAACGGGAAATTTTTCTGCGGGGGTTGAATCACTCCATTAGCAGGCGTAGAATTTTTTGTGATTTACATCACAAAAAAATGAGAACCTGCAAATGATCAAACGTCTTCATAAAATCATCGCGCTGTTTGCCAACTACAGCAACTAACAAAGCTTAGGGCGAGGGGCGTTAGTTATTCTACTTCCCAGCCCTGCCCCCACTCTGCGGCCAACAGCGCCGGAACATCGCCCAGCGAAATCTGCTGCGCCCCGTGCCATTTCGCCGTACGGGTGATTGCCTGACGAATATCCTGACAACGCTGCTTACCCAGCTTGACCCCAGATTCAAGATGGAAACTGATCGCTTCAAACACGCCCTGTTTGCGGTGCATTTTCGCATCTACCCGGCCAATCAGTTCACCCCGTTGCAACAACGGCAAAGTGAAATAGCCGTACTGGCGTTTTTCTTTTGGCGTGTAGCATTCCAACCGATAGTCAAAGTTGAACAGTTCCAGCGCGCGCCGCCGATCCCACACTACCGGATCAAAAGGAGACAGCAGGCAAGTTACCGTAGATTTCAACTTCCCTTGTACCGCCAGCGCCAACTCGGCTGCCAGCGACTGATGGACATAAAATTCCCCTTCCAGCCCGTCGATAGCGATCTGGGAGATCTCTCCCTGCTGTAATAGCATTGCCAACAACGGTCTGGGGGCGACGCGTTTCAAGCGGTAATAATCCGCCAGCCATTCGGCTTTAAACACGCCGAGATAGCGGCAACTGCGGGTGAGCATCTGTTGCTGCGCCGTCGCCAGAGGTAAGGCATGTACATCATCATCCCACTGCGGCAATAAACGTTCGGTGAGATCGTAGACACGTTGAAAATTACGGCGTTCAGCCACCATCAACTTGCCAGAGGTAAACAGAATTTCCAGATGACGCTTTTCCGGCTTCCAATCCCACCAGCCGTTAGCGCCTTTCTTTTCGGCGCTAAAATCGGCCGAACGCACCGGCCCATTTACCGCGATATGCTGTAGCAGTTCATCGATAGCCTGTTGGTGCTGTTGCACCCATTCCTGCGAGTATTTCCACCCCATCCCCTGAGGTTGCAGCATGCGGTGGCGTAACAGACCAAAGTCATCGATAGGGAGAAAACAGGCTTCGTGCGCCCAGTACTCAAACAGTTTGCGGCTAGCCAAGGCCTGTTCCAGCCATTCTGGCCGATAATCACCCAAGCGACTGAACAGCACCAGGTAAGGGCTGCGGGCCACCACGCTGATGGTGTCAATTTGCAGCAACCCCATACGATCGATGGCGGTAATTACATCATCGGGGCAAGCCTGGCGTTTGATCGGGGATAGCAGCCCTTGAGCGGCAAGATGAAGCGCGCGGGCAGAGGAAAGCGAAATAACGGGGATTGGCATCCTGATATCCAAGGGTCATTGAGCAATGGCCTGATGATAGAGGATCCTGGAGAAATTTTCTTCGCCAGTGCATGGGGTGGCGGCACCGGCACTGGCGAGGAAAGTTTGGGTCAGAACGCGATAACGTCTGCCGCTGACAGCCCGTGAGAGCTACGATAAATCGAGAACTCGACGTTCTGACCTTCGTTTAATGACTTGTTCTTGGTATTGGCGATAGCACGGCGGCTAACATAAATTTCGTCACTACCATCGACCGGTGAAATAACACCATAGCCTTGAGCCTGATCAAACCATTTCACTTGGCCCATTTTTAGCATTGTATTCTTAAACATATTTTATATCCTTTCACTTGAGCATCCTTCACAACGTTATTTTTGTTATTGTGTGGACGCTACCAGCCCATCCTAAAGTTTCTCGTAACAAACCTCTCGTGAGCAAAAATTAAAAACCCGCACTACGGCGGGCTGTTTGAGCTTAATATCTTCCGCATAACTCAGCATAAACGCGTCATTATGGTTGTATTAAGCTCTCTATACGCTATTCCCTGTAAACTTACAGAGCAACAACGTTGGCGGCAGCCGGCCCGCGCGGGCTGTCCTGAATGGTATACTCAACACGCTGGCCTTCTGCCAGAGTCTTGAAACCTTCGGTCATGATTGCAGAGAAGTGTACGAATACATCTTTGCCGCCATCTTGTTGTTCAATGAAACCAAAACCTTTACTTTCGTTGAACCACTTAACCTGACCAGTCTTCTTAGACATTACTATTACCTTTTAAATAGTTACAAAAACCTGCCCTATGGCAATTTGGCCGTTTTTCAGAATCATTACTTATGGGAGGTACTTAGAAGGTTCGTCTTTGAAGCGGAATCAGATGATAACGTCTTGGGAGGAACTACTTAATCTATACTCGTACATAAATAGCGCTGCATCACAGGCCGGTATGCATTAACTCATAAACTCATCATCAAGACAAGAGGTTTATCACACTTTTTAGCTATATCCGCCAAAAATATTCCTATCACACTGATTTTCAAAATTTAAACCCCTCTTTTTTTTAGCTCACCGAAAGAGCATTTCGCTCATCACTCACCACTTGGGGTGATACCTGCAAATGAGAGCCAACGCATAAAACACTAATATCGTTAGCCAATCGATAACAAATCACGAACCAACTGACTAGACTTGAGTCAAAAACACGGTGAGGTGTCATCTGGCCAGCACTATTGGCGGCCTAAACCGCATTTTTCAGATTTTATTGAGCTAAGGAGCTAGCAGTATGATCGACCAGCACTTCGTCTCGCCGAATGACATTCGCGCCAAATTTTCCCTGGCAATGTCGGCCATGTATCAACAAGAGGTGCCACTGTATGGTGACTTGATCGAACTGGTCGCTGAAACCAATCGGGAGGTGCTGAGTAAAGATTCAGCCTTGGCACATGGGTTGCAGATTACCGGTGAAATCGGTCGATTATCGATGGAGCGCCACGGCGCTATCCGCGTCGGCACGGCAGCTGAATTGCAGACTTTACGACGACTGTTTGCCGTCATGGGCATGTCTCCTGTGGGTTATTACGATCTCACCGCTGCTGGCGTCCCTGTCCACTCCACCGCCTTTCGTGCCGTACATGAAGCCGATCTGCAAGTCAGCCCGTTTCGCATCTTTACTTCGTTGCTACGGCTGGAACTGATTGAGAATGTGGCGCTACGCGAGCTGGCACAACGGCTGCTGGATCGCCGCTGCATTTTTACCGAGCGGGCTTTGGAGCTGATAGCGTTACATGAAGTTCAGGGCGGGCTCGATGCTGAACAAGCGCAAGAATTCGTTGCCCAGGCGCTCGAAACCTTCCGTTGGCACCGTTTGGCCACCGTCAGCGCCAGCGAGTATCAACAGTTGCACAATCAACATCGCCTGATCGCCGATATCGTCGCCTTCAAAGGGCCGCATATCAACCACCTGACACCAAGAACGCTGGATATCGATCGAGTACAGGCGGCAATGCCAGAACGCGGGATCCCGCCTAAAGCGGTGATCGAAGGCCCACCTACACGCAACTGCCCTATTCTGCTACGCCAGACCAGTTTCAAAGCGTTAGAGGAACAAGTCCTGTTTATCGAACCCGACGGTCATCAGGTTGCGGGCCATCATACCGCGCGTTTCGGTGAAATTGAGCAACGGGGCGTAGCCCTGACCGCCAAAGGGCGAGCGCTTTACGATCGCCTGCTGCAGGCCGCCCAGGATGCATTACAGGTTCCGGCTACGGAAGATAATGCTCCACGCTATTACCAACTGCTGGCTGAGCATTTCCAAGCCTTCCCGGATGATTACAATACACTGCGCGTGCAGCAATTAGCCTGGTTCCGCTATTTCCCTACCGAATGCGGGCTGGCGGCTAAAGAGACCGTTGAGCAGCACAGCACGCTTGAACAGCTCATCGCACTGGACTACATCCGCTTCCAGCCGTTGGTGTATGAGGATTTCCTGCCGGTCAGCGCCGCCGGAATTTTTCAGTCTAATCTGGGGGGGAGCCGCCATGCGCAATACGCGGCGTCATCAAGCCGTGCGGCGTTTGAACAGGCATTAGGGGCAGGCGTGATTGATGAGTTGGCGCTTTACCAGCAAACACAGCAGCGCTCACTGCAAGCTTGCGCGCAAGCCTTGGGCTTGCACGCTTTGGAAGCTTAGATTATTTGATTAACTTCTGGATCCCTTGCAACAGTTGCTCGGCCTGCTCGGTGGGAAGTACCGCTTCAACCGGTAAATACCACCAGTCAGGCTGGGCAAAGGCACGGCATTTCACCGCATCCTTCTCGGTCATCAGCAGCGTTTGGCCTTGGCTCGCCAATGCGGCTAACTGCCCGTGGTTGTATTCCTGGTGATCGGCAAAAGCAACCTCGCGATCGACTTCAACCCCCAACTTTTCTAGCGTGGCAAAAAATCTTGGAGGATGACCGATCCCTGCCATCGCCACCACGTGGGGCAATTCGATCGCCGGGCGGCGCTCACCGCTGGCGATATTCACCGCATCCTGCGCCTGGAGCTTCATGGCGATTTCCCCCGGCTGGGCAACACCGCCATTTGCCACACAGGCATCCACCGTCTTTAAGCGGGACACACGCTCACGCATTGGGCCAGCAGGTAGCCACCAGCCATTGCCAAAGCGACGAACGCCATCGATCACCACCAGCTCAAAATCACGCTGTAAAGCATAGTGCTGGAGGCCATCGTCGGTGATGATCAAATCAAGCTTGCCCTGGTTCAACAAGGCTTGCACCGCTTCGGCGCGCTTTGGCGAAATAGCCACCGGTGCCCCGGTGCGCTGAAAGATCAGCACGGGTTCATCACCGGCCTGCCGGGTGGTAGTCTGAGCATCCAGCACCAGCGGATAGACCGCCGACTTGCCGCCGTAACCTCTGGAAACCACGCCGACCCGGTAGCCACGCTGTTGCAGCTGTTCAACCAACCAGATCACCATCGGTGTTTTACCGTTGCCACCCGCAGTGAGGTTCCCCACGATAACCACTGGCACCGGCGCACGCCAACTCTTGCGCAAGCCACAGCGGTAGCTAAGGCGGATCAGGCCGCTCACCAGGCCATACAGCCAGGAGAGCGGCAACAGCAGCAGGTAAACCAGTGAACTACCTGACCAGATACGCTCTATCATTACTGACCAAACTGCATGCGGTGAAGTTGTGCGTAAGCCCCTTTCTGCTCGATCAACTCGGCATGCTGGCCACGTTCAACGATACGCCCATCTTCAACCACCAGGATCTCGTCGGCTTTCTCGATAGTCGACAGACGGTGGGCAATCACCAATGAGGTACGGTTTTTCTGCAGTTCGTCCAAGGCCGCCTGGATCGCACGCTCGGATTCGGTATCCAGCGCGGAGGTGGCTTCATCCAGGATCAGGATTGGGCAATCTCGCAGCAAGGCACGAGCGATGGCAATACGCTGACGCTGACCACCGGAAAGCATCACGCCGTTCTCACCGATCACCGTATCCAGACCCTGCTCCATTTTATCAATGAAGTCGGTGGCATAGGCCATGCGCGCCGCTTTCTCGATCTCTTCACGGCTGTAGCGCTCTTCACGAGCATAGGCAATGTTGTTGGCAATGGTGTCATTGAACAGGTGGACGTTCTGTGAGACCAGGGCAACCTGATCGCGCAGCGAGGCCAGGGTATATTCCCTCAGGTCGTGGCCATCCATCAGGATCTGCCCTTCCTGCACGTCGTAGAACCGCGTCAGCAGGTTGGCAATCGTCGATTTACCCGAACCAGAACGACCAACCAACGCTACCGTTTTACCTTCTGAAATGCTCAGATTGATATCACGCAGCGCTGGGATCTCGCGCCCAGGATAGGCGAAGGTCACATTACGGAATTCGATATCACCTTTGGCACGTTCAACCTGGCGAGTACCGGTATCCTTTTCCTGTTCCAAATCCAGGATCGAGAACAACGTCTGGCAGGCCGCCATGCCGCGCTGGAACTGGGCATTCACGTTGGTCAAGGATTTCAGTGGACGCATCAAGGCAATCATGGCGGAGAACACCACGGTAATGGTACCGGCGGTCAGCGTATCCATCACGCTAGGGAAGCTTGCTGCAAACAGCACAAACGCCAATGCCAATGAGGCGATCAACTGAATAATAGGATCGGCAATAGAAGAAGCCGAAACCAGCTTCATCCCCTGTTGACGCATGCGGTTACTGACGGTGTTGAAGCGCTCGGTTTCCACCTGTTGGCCACCAAAGATCAGCACTTCTTTATGCCCTTTCAGCATCTGTTCTGCACTGGTCGTCACCTGCCCCATGGTGTTTTGCATATTTTTACTGATATTGCGGAAACGTTTGGAGACCAGGCGGATCGCGAAGGAAACGATCGGTGCCAGCACGATCAGGATCAGTGAGAGCTGCCAGCTGTAATAAAACATCATGATGAACAGGCCGATGATCGAGGCCCCTTCACGCACCACGGTAACCAACGCGCTGGAAGAGGATGAAGCTACCTGTTCCGAGTCGTAGGTAATACGTGAAAGCAGAGTTCCTGTTGATTGCTGGTCAAAAAAGGCCACCGGCATTCGCATCATATGGCCGAACAGGCGGCGGCGCATCTGCATTACCACCATGCCAGACACCCAGGAAATACAGTAGCTGGAGACATAGCTGGTGATGCCACGCATCAGCATCAGGCCAATCACGACCAACGGCATCCAATGCAAGACTCGGCTATCGGCTTTACCAAAGTCGTCTAATAACGGTTTGAGCAGGGACAGCATCAACGTATCCCCCGCGGCGTTTAAAACCAGCGCAATGGCGGCGACCACCAACCCGGTTTTAAACGGTGTGATCATCGGCCAGAGGCGGCGGAACGTCTGCCAGGTGGACAGATCTTTATCATTCATCATGCAAATACCAGCATCGGAAGAAATAGCGGCCCATTCTACTCATTATCCCCCTCAACGCCAAACCGCTGATGATACCAACGTGGATTTAGTTGTTCGCGAAAGCCTTTAACTTGCCAATCATGACGATAAAAATACACGCTGAGCTGCCCTGAGCGGGCCGTATCACGCCAGGGAATGTGATTTTCCCGATAGCGTTTGACTATTTTTGCTGCCGGTAACCGCCAAGCGTTATAGCGGGATGCCGAGGCAAACGCCAGCTCGGGGGCAACGGCACGCAAAAATGGCGGCGTTGAAGATGTCTTGCTGCCGTGATGTGGCACCTGAAGGATAGTGCTGGGTAAATTCGCACGTTGTTTCAGCAATGCCTGCTCAGCTCGGCGTTCAATATCACCCGTCAGCAACAGGCTGAACTTGCCGTCATCGACACGCACTACGCAGGAATCATCGTTAGCGGCATAATCCACCCTTGCAGGAGGCCACAACACCTGAAAGTTTAGCTCTCGCCACACCCATCGCTGCCCTTGTACGCAAGGCAGGTGGCCAACGTTAACGATCGGCGTACGCACGCTGGCCTGTGGAAACGCCGCTTCGAGTACCGGCAAGCCGCCGATATGATCCAGATGGCTATGGCTGATCACGATTTGCTCCAGCGAGATCTGCCGCCAACGCAGGAATGGCAAAATGTTGCGCTCTGCCGCGCTGGAGGCTTGCCAGCGGTTGCCCGTATCAAAGATGACGGCCTTACCTTCTCGCTCGATCACCACCGCCAGGCCGTGCCCTACGTCGAGCATATCTACCCGCCAGCGATATTCTGGCGATCTTTCCCGCCCGAATAGGCAACCTAGTACCACAACGGCACAACCAACAGGAAAGTGATACCACCAGCGAAAACGCCAGCAAACCACGGCTAACCACCCAAGGGCGCTAAATTGCAGCAAGGCAGCCCCAACCTCTAGCCACCCTTGCTCGAGCCCGGGAAGCGGCCATAAGGCCCAACTGACGGTAAGATCGGCCAATTGCCAACACCAGTGGCTTACCGGCGGAATAAAAAACAGCATCAATGCCAACAATATCAACGGAACCGACAGCAGAGAAACGATCGGTACCGCCCAAAGGTTGGCGGGTAACGATGTCCAGCTCAAGCCATGAAACAGGCCAAATTGTAACGGCATCAGCAATAGCGTCATACCTAGTTGCATGTGTAGCCAACGCAGAGGTGCCCAACCCCAAGAAGTGCTGAAGCGCCTGGGCAACGGTGCCCATTCGAACCAAAAGATTAAGGCCGCAACCGCCAGGGCGGAGAGCCAGAAGCTGTCCGAAAGCACCGACATAGGATCGCACAGCAACAGCAGGCTGATACACCACAGCCAGATTTGCCAGGAAGTGCAGGAAACTCCTTTAAGGCGCAGCCAAAGCCACAGAGACAAGGCAATAAAGGCCCTCATTGCCGGAGGTTGCCCACCTGCCAACCACACATAGCACAGCGCCATCAACCAACTGACGACCAGCGGCAAACGGTAGCCGATGTATCGCGCGGGCAACAAAAACTGCACGCCACGTGCCAGCCCCCAGGCAAAGGCAGCGGCCAGGGAAATATGCAGGCCAGAAATGGCCATCAGGTGAGCCACGCCGGTTTTCATCAGTTGCCCACGCAGTTCATTACTCATCAGCGAGCGTTCGCCAAACGCCAGCGCCAGCAACACCGGGCGTTGCGTCAGTGGAATGAACGATTGATCCATTTGTTTGACGATCAGTTGGCGCCAGTTGCAGCCCTTATCCAGTGCCGTTGCAGAACGTACAAAGCCACGCAACGGTTGCCGATTAGCAATGGCCCAACGCTGCCCGTCAAAGCCCCCTTCATTCAGGCTGCTATGTACCGGACGGAAGCGAATCTTCATTGCCCAACGTTGCCCCGCACAGGGCTTTTCGCCACGCCAGTTTGCCGTAAAGGACAATGCAGGAACCAGCCATCGCCCGCCAACCTGCTCAATACGCAGTTGCACCTGTGGCGTTTCAGCCCCGTTCAGCCAAATGCTACGCACGGAAGCAATCACGGCTTTATCGCCGTTGGTCGTCAACGTTGCGACTTGCTGCATCAACAGGCTGGCACTGCCGGTGGCGTAGATAAAGCCCAGCAGGCAGCAGCATAGTGCCTGGCGCCATGGATTCGGCTTATATCGCCAGAGCCACAAAGCCGCAACGGCTAGCCCCATCAATAAAGGCCACGATGGTAAGTGGGGCAAAAACAGTATCGGCAGCATCCCCATCACCAAAGCGATGGCGGCCCTATCCAGTGAGATCCTGATTTCCGCGCTCCTTGCCAAGTTTATCCTGCAACAAATGTGACTTCTCAGACGAATAACCGCCAGTTGCAGGTTGCTACTCAGGAAAGGAGGTCGTAAACAATCGGTTGGCTATTTGGCATTTGCAGGAAAGGTTGCGGAGCGGAGCGCAAATTTTGGCAGGTATGGGAGGGTTTTCAGGCGAAAAAAAACGGCACCCTAAGGCACCGTTTTATATTCTTTACAAGCAACAACACTATGGGTGGTCAGCGACTAGCCATAGATATTGGCACGGTCACGTAACTCTTTACCTGGCTTGAAGTGAGGGACGTACTTGCCGTCCAACTCAACTTTGTCACCCGTTTTAGGGTTACGGCCGACGCGCGGAGCACGGTAGTGAAGAGAAAAACTGCCGAATCCGCGGATCTCGATGCGCTCACCTTCGGCTAGCGTAGCTGCCATGTGTTCGAGCATCTCTTTCACTGCATCCTCAACGGCCTTCGCCGGAATATGAGATTGCTGGCCAGCAAGTCTTTCAATAAGTTCAGACTTGGTCATAGTTCCTCCAAGCTTTGCAGCTAAACTACCGTATCGGGGCGGTCAGAAACCGCCCCCCGTCATTACTCGCCTTTAGCCGCTTTGAAAGCTTCAGCCATAGCGTTAGAGAAGTTGCTTTCTTCCGGTTTGGTGTTGTTAACCGTAGCGATTGCATCTTTCTCGTCAGCTTCGTCCTTCGCACGGACGGACAGGCTTACAACGCGGTTCTTACGGTCAACGCCAGTGAATTTAGCTTCAACTTCGTCACCAACGTTCAGAACCAGAGTTGCGTCTTCAATACGGTCGCGAGAGGCTTCAGAAGCACGCAGGTAACCTTCTACGCCGCCTGCTAATTCAACTGTAGCACCTTTGGCGTCAACTGCAGTGACTTTACCAGTAACAATAGTACCTTTCTTGTTCATAGACAGGTAGTTATTGAACGGATCTTCAGCCAGTTGCTTCACGCCCAGGGAGATACGCTCGCGCTCTGCGTCAACTTGCAGAACCACAGCTGCGATTTCGTCGCCTTTCTTGTATTCACGAACTGCTTCTTCGCCTGCAACGTTCCAGGAGATGTCAGACAGGTGAACCAGGCCGTCGATGCCGCCGTCCAGGCCGATGAAGATACCGAAGTCAGTGATAGACTTGATTTTACCTTCAACGCGGTCGCCCTTGTTGTGGGTTTCTGCGAACTGCTGCCATGGGTTGTTTTTGCACTGCTTCAGGCCCAGGGAGATACGACGACGTTCTTCATCGATGTCCAGAACCATCACTTCCACTACATCGCCCACGTTAACAACTTTGGACGGATGGATGTTTTTGTTGGTCCAATCCATTTCAGAAACGTGTACCAGACCTTCAACGCCTTCTTCGATTTCCACGAAGCAGCCGTAATCAGTCAGGTTGGTAACACGACCAGTCAGCTTGGTGCCTTCTGGGTAACGTTTAGCGATAGCAACCCATGGATCTTCGCCCAGTTGCTTCAGGCCCAGAGATACACGAGTACGCTCGCGGTCGAACTTCAGCACCTTGACAGTGATTTCGTCGCCCACGTTGACAATTTCGCTTGGGTGCTTAACGCGTTTCCAAGCCATGTCAGTGATGTGCAGCAGGCCGTCAACGCCGCCCAGATCCACGAATGCACCGTAGTCAGTGAGGTTCTTAACGATACCTTTAACTTCCATGCCTTCCTGCAGGTTTTCCAGCAGTTGATCGCGCTCTGCGCTGTTTTCGGATTCGATTACTGCACGACGAGAAACAACAACGTTGTTGCGCTTCTGATCCAGCTTGATGACTTTGAACTCAAGCTCTTTGCCTTCCAGGTGCAGAGTGTCGCGAACTGGACGCACGTCAACCAGGGAACCTGGCAGGAACGCACGAATACCGTTCAGCTCTACAGTGAAGCCACCCTTAACTTTGCCGTTGATAACACCGACGACAGTTTCAGCTTCTTCGTAAGCTTTTTCCAGCGTGATCCAAGCTTCGTGACGCTTAGCTTTCTCACGGGACAGCAGAGTTTCACCGAAGCCATCTTCAACAGCGTCCAGCGCAACGTCAACTTCGTCACCAACCTGGATTTCCAGCTCGCCCTGGGCGTTTTTGAATTGCTCAGCCGGGATGGCAGATTCAGATTTCAGACCGGCGTCAACCAGTACGACATCTTTATCGATAGCAACAACAACACCACGAACGATGGAACCCGGACGGGTTTCGATTGTTTTCAGGGATTCTTCAAAGAGTTGAGCGAAAGATTCAGTCATGTTTAATCTTCAGGGTTCTATAGTTTAACGTCCATTTAGCGTCCCGCCGAATGGGGTTGTTTCACATACCTTGCCATTGGCTTCCTGCCGACAAGGTTTAGGTTACAGGGGTAAAATTTTACCCGATATATTCAGTTACTGCTATGCAGTACGATGACAAATATGACAAAAAGCTAAAAACGCCGCCGCGCTTATTGCTGCGGCAACGCCAAAACTTCATGTGCATATGCCAACGCCCGCTGGATCACTTCCTCGATCGACATGCTGGTAGAATCCAACACGAGGGCATCGAGAGCCGGTACCAGTGGCGCAATAGCCCGATTACGGTCACGGTCATCCCGCTCCTTTATCTCGGCTAAAAGACGTTCAAAGTTAACATTAAAGCCCTTTTCCTGCAACTGTAGCATGCGACGATGCGCACGCTCTTCGGAACTGGCGTCAAGGAAAATTTTAACCGGCGCATCCGGGAACACCACCGTGCCCATGTCACGGCCATCGGCGATCAGGCCCGGTGCCTCGCGAAATGCGCGTTGGCGGCGCAGCAGCGCCTCACGAACTCGTGGGAATGCGGCCGTTTGCGAAGCCGTATTGCCAACGGTTTCGGTGCGGATCTCATTACTGACGTCCTCACCTTCCAAAATAACCTGCAGCTTGCCGTCCTGAGCAACAAAGCGGACGTCGAGATGGGCGGCCAAGGGGACTAACGCCTCTTCAGAGGTGATATCCACCTGATGGTGCAACGCTGCCAGGGCCAGTACGCGATAAATCGCGCCGGAATCCAGCAAACGCCAACCAAGGGATTCTGCCAGCGCCTTGCACAGCGTGCCTTTGCCTGCACCACTTGGTCCATCAACGGTTATCACCGGAACTGTAGCCGTCATTTCTCTCTCCTTCAGGTAGGAACCTCACAGGAACACGCCCTGCTGTCTGCCCAAGTAGGAGCAGATTCGGGGGCGTATTATACGCGCCTGTGGAGTTTACTGTTACCGCGAACTGTCTGATTGCCGAAAAGATGGGCACTAATCGCAAAAAAGGCCTCAAACGAGGCCCATTGATAACGGATATAGAGAAGATTAGGCCAACTGGCTGATACGCGCCAACTGCTCAAAATAGTCCGGGAAGGTCTTGGCGGTACACTTCGGATCAAGAATGGTCACCGGCGTATCCGACAGCGCCACCAGCGAGAAGCACATCGCCATACGGTGATCGTTGTAAGTGCCGATCTCGGCAAACTGCAGCTTGCTTGGCGGCACGACGTGGATGTAATCCTCACCTTCATCCACCTCGGCGCCAACTTTACGTAGTTCTGTTGCCATCGCCGCCAGACGGTCGGTTTCTTTTACCCGCCAGTTGTAGATATTGCGGATGGTGGTCGGCCCGGCCGCGAACAGCGCGGTGGTGGCAATGGTCATCGCCGCATCTGGAATGTGGTTCATGTCCATATCGATGCCTTTGAGCTCACCGCGGCTGCACTCGATAAAGTCATCGCCCCAGGTGATGCGCGCGCCCATTTTTTCCAGCACGTCGGCAAATTTGGTATCGCCCTGCACGCTTTTCTTACCGATACCGGTAACACGCACTGTGCCGCCCTTAATCGCCGCAGCGGCCAGGAAATAGGATGCTGAAGAGGCATCGCCTTCTACCAGATAGTCGCCTGGTGAACGGTAAGTCTGCTGCCCACGGATATGGAACACGCGATAGTTGTCGTGCGTGACTTCCACGCCGAAAGTCCTCATCAGGTGCAGGGTAATATCGATATAAGGTTTGGAAACCAGCTCACCCAAAATATGGATAGCGGTGTCTTGGGCCGCCAACGGTGCCATCATCAGCAAGGCGGTCAGAAACTGGCTGGATACGCTGCCGTCAACGCTTACGTCGCCGCCGCGGAAACCGCCACGCAGGCGCACAGGTGGATAATCGGTTTGTTCAAGGTAATCGATTTGCGCCCCGCCCTGGCGTAAGGCATCCACCAGATGGCCGATCGGGCGCTCTTTCATGCGCGGTTCGCCGGTCAACACCACGTCGCCCTCTCCCAGACACAGTGCTGCCGCTAATGGACGCATTGCCGTACCGGCATTACCGAGGAACAGCTCCAGCGGCTGCGCGGCAACCAACGGGCCAGCATTACCCTCAACGGAACAGGTGGTGCGATCGTCGGAGAGCTGGTAACTCACTCCCAGCGCCTGCAAGGCATTCAACATATGACGCACGTCGTCGCTGTCCAGCAGGTTGGTCAGCCGGGTCGTTCCCCGCGCCAGTGCAGCCAGTAGCAAAGCCCGATTGGATACGCTCTTGGAGCCGGGTAAGTTGACGGTGCCATCGACCAAAGCAACCGGTTGTAACGTCAGGGAATCCACCATGTGAACAAAACTCTCCAGAATCTGATAAACGAAACGGCCCCGGGATAATGCCGGAGCCGCTTTAATGCAAAAGGACAACAGCGGTACGACCGCCCGTTCAATGCGGGCGGTGGCAATCAACCATGGCGGCGTTCAAAGTCGACCATAAAGTCGGTCAGGGTCTTCACGCCGGCCAGCGGCATCGCATTATAGATGGAAGCACGCATGCCGCCTACTACGCGGTGGCCCTTCAGCGCCTGCAGGCCAATGGCTTCTGCTTCGCTCAGGAACACTTTATCCAGCGCAGGATCGGCAAGCTGGAACGGCACGTTCATCCAGGAGCGGTTGGCAACGGCCACACGGCTACGGTAGAAGTCCGACTGATCGATAGTGCTATACAGCAACTCGGCCTTGGCCTGGTTACGCTTTTGCATTTCCACCAGGCCGCCCTGCTCTTTCAGCCATTTGAATACCAGGCCAGACAGATACCAGGCGAAGGTTGGCGGCGTGTTGAACATCGAGTCGTTTTCTGCCAACACGGTGTAATCCAGGATCGACGGGACTTCACGGCGTGCTTTACCCAGCAGGTCATCACGCACAATCACCAGCGTCAGGCCAGCGGGGCCAATGTTTTTCTGTGCGCCCGCATAGATAACGCCGAAACGGCTGACGTCCAACGGACGGGAAAGGATGGTCGAAGAGTAATCGCCAATCACCACTTTATCGCCAAAGTCTGGCGTTTCATCAATGGCCACACCGTCAATGGTTTCGTTCGGACAATAGTGGACGTATGCCGCGTTATCGCTCAGTTGCCACTCTTTCATCGGCTTGATGCCGCTTAAGCCGTCAGCGGTGGTTTTGACGTCGATCACGTTGGGTTGGCAGTATTTTTCCGCTTCGGTGATCGCGCTGTGCGCCCAGTAGCCACCATCGATATAGTCGGCGGTGGTGTTATCACCCAACAGGTTCAGTGGCAACGCGGCGAATTGGGCACGGGCACCGCCGTGGCAGAACAGCACTTTATAGTTGGCGGGGACTTTCAGCAGATCGCGCAGATCCTGTTCGGCCTGTTCGGCGACGGCGATAAATTCTTTACTGCGATGGCTGATTTCCATCACCGACGTGCCAAGACCGTGCCAGTTGCACAGCTCTTGTTCCGCACGACGCAACACTTCAACCGGCAGCATCGCCGGGCCTGAGCTAAAATTATAAACCTGAGTCATTTCCCCTCACCACATTCACTGTGCGCCGTAAAAATCGGCTTTCGACATATGCCCGAAGTTAACTCTGATGTTAACCAACTCTATCGGTTTTATCACTCACGTAACCCGGCTGCAATGCTTATTGTTCCAAGGGTGAGAAACTGGCGAGACCGCAAATAACAGGCTCTGCGGCCTCAGGGTTTATTTATGCCATAAAACGCTGTGACACTGGCGTATTCAGCGGGTTAACGCGGTTTTTTGTGCTGTATTCAGCTTACCCGGCTATGGGACAAGGCTGCGATCCATTTACGGTTACCACAGCGTGGGCAGTCGTGTTCGGGTGATGGCGTCAAGGTGGAGATCAGGCTACACATCCCGCAGGCATAGTCACCCTCCACATCAATCTCAACCACGCTTTTGACGCATTGTGCCGGTAACACTGGTAATCCTGGCCGTACCTGCTCATCCGGGTAGAAATACACCGATATGGTGCCGTTCACCTCAAGGATGGCCAATCTCACCTGCCCAAGGTGCTCAACACCGGCCTGACGGAGTTCCATAAAGAACTCATCATGGGTGATATTTTCCCGGCACAGGATATCCCAATCGAACAGCCCCTCACTGACCAGAATCAGCGGCTCGCCCTCCATCCAGGTCTGGAGTTTTTGAAAGCGATCCATCAACCAGGTGGAAAAGCGGTACATCACCATCATACAAACGAAAACCATCAGCACCGGTAGCAAAGGAACATCGTGATAAAACGCGACGTCACCCGCGGCGGACCCCAGAGTCAGGATGATCAGCACTTCAAACAGCGACATTTGGCGTACGCCACGGCGCCCGGTCATTTTTAAGAAGATAAACACCAGCAGAAAAGTGAACAGGCAGCGTAGCGCCACCTCGGCCAGGAACTCTGGCGTGGTCTCGTCAAATGCCATTCTTTGGATATCAAATGCCTGCATGAAATCGTTCCTGCGAAAAGAGATTTCCTACAGCATAGTCGGAGCGGGGAAAATGGGGGCATTACGCCCCCACTTGAGTCAGGGATCAATACTGATTAAACATCGCCTGGATCTGTTTGGCGTCTTTGGTTTGAGTTAATGCCAGTTGCAGCAGAATTCTCGCTTTTTGCGGATTCAGCGTTCCGGCTGCCACAAAACCGAGTTTAGTATCATCCACTTCCGCATCTTCAGTAGTGGAGCCAGTAGGCACACGGGAGGAACGCACTACCGCTACGCCGTTATAGGCCGCCGTGGCCAGCGTATCAAACACGGTTTTATACAGGTTGCCATTACCCACCCCGGCGCTGACGATCCCTTGATAACCTTCGGCGATCAGCGCCTTGGCTGGCGCGTCGGACGCGTTAGCATAGTTATAGATAATACCAACCGTCGGCAGCGTACTCATCTGGTCGACGTTAAACGGCGTTTCGCTAGTGTGCTTGCGCTGTGGCGAACGTTGGTAGTCGATTTTGCCGTTGTGGATGTACCCCAGCGGGCCAAAGTTAGGCGACTGGAAAGTCTGTACGCCGGTGGTATTGGTTTTGGTCACGTCGCGGCCATCGAGCACCGTATCATTCATCACCACCAGCACGCCACGCTTGGCCGATTGAGGGTCAGCGGCTGTGACAACTGCGTTATACAAGTTAAATGGACCATCGGCACTCATGGCCGTTGCCGGGCGCATCGCCCCCACGATCACGACCGGCTTATCGCACTTGACGGTGAGATCCAGGAAATAAGCGGTCTCCTCCAGCGTGTCGGTACCGTGGGTGATCACGAAGCCATCGGTTTTGGCACAGTCCGCATTGATTTTCTTGACCAGCTTGAGCCAAACTTCGTCATTCATATCCTGCGAACCGATGTTGACCACCTGCTCGCCCTGCACGTTGGCAACCTTTTTCAACTCCGGCACCGCATCCACCAACGCCTCTACACCCAGTTTACCTGCGGTGTAGTTAGACTTGGTGGCCGAGTCGCCGCCGCCAGCGATAGTCCCGCCGGTGGCCAGCAAGGTGATGTTAGGTAACGCCAGTGCCGAGCCGCATGCCCCGGCCAACAGTAGTGCCAACACGCTGAGTTTCACTGATTTCATTACGTTTCTCCATTATTGTTAACCCGCTGAATTATCGTCTTTATCCCTAGAAAAACTGTGACTTCTGATCGGCTTTAGGAATACGTGGAGCTTGAGAACAAAACCCCGTATCATTGCGCGTTTTTAGTACGCCACATAAGTGAAGACAATGACGCAAACTTTTATTCCTGGCAAAGACGCTGCGCTGGAAGACTCCATCGCCCGTTTTCAGCAGAAATTAACCGATCTGGGTTTCAATATCGAAGAAGCCTCCTGGCTGAATCCGGTGCCACACGTCTGGTCAGTGCATATCCGCGATCGCGATTGCCCGCTGTGCTTCACCAACGGTAAAGGTGCCAGCAAAAAGGCCGCGCTGGCTTCCGCGCTGGGCGAGTATTTCGAGCGCCTGTCGACCAACTATTTCTTCGCCGATTTCTATTTGGGCCAACAGATTGCCGAAGGCGATTTCGTTCACTATCCCAATGAGAAATGGTTCCCGATCCCGGCTGACAACTCACTGCCACAAGGCATCCTGGATGAGCGCACGCACGCTTTCTACGATCCGGAGCAGGAACTGACTGCCAGCGATCTGATCGATCTGCAGTCTGGCAATAGCGATCGTGGCATCTGCGCCCTGCCATTCACCCGCCAGTCAGATCAGCAGACCGTTTATATTCCGATGAACATCATCGGCAACCTGTACGTGTCCAACGGCATGTCCGCTGGCAATACCGCCAACGAAGCGCGGGTTCAGGGCCTCTCCGAGGTGTTCGAGCGTTATGTGAAAAACCGCATCATCGCCGAGTCCATCAGCCTGCCGGAAATCCCGAGCGAAGTGCTGAACCGCTATCCTGACGTGGTTGAGGCGATCGCCAAGCTGGAAGCCGAAGGTTTCCCGATCCTCTCTTATGATGCTTCGTTAGGCGGCAACTACCCGGTGATCTGCGTGGTGTTGTTCAACCCTGCCAACGGCACCTGCTTTGCCTCCTTTGGGGCTCACCCTGATTTCGGGGTCGCGCTGGAGCGTACGGTTACCGAGCTGTTGCAAGGCCGCGGCTTGAAAGATCTGGATGTATTTACCGCACCAACCTTCGACGACGAAGAAGTCGCCGAGCACGCCAACCTGGAAACTCACTTCATCGATTCCAGCGGTTTGATCTCCTGGGATCTGTTCAAACAGGATGCCGACTATCCGTTTGTCGACTGGAGTTTCAGCGGCAGCACGCAGGAAGAGTTCGCCACCCTGATGAGCATCTTTAATAAAGAAGATGCCGAAGTGTACATCGCCGATTACGAGCACCTGGACGTGTACGCCTGCCGTATCATCGTACCGGGGATGTCCGACATCTATCCGGCAGAGGATCTGCTGCTGGCAAACAACAGCATGGGCGCGCACCTGCGTGAAACCCTGCTGCAACTGCCGGGCAGCGAGTGGGAGCCGGAAGAGTACCTGGCTCTGATCCAGCAGTTGGATGATGAAGGGCTGGACGATTTCACCCGCGTACGTGAATTGCTGGGCATTGCCTCTGGTAAAGACAACGCCTGGTACACCCTGCGCGTTGGCGAACTGAAATCCATGCTGGCATTGGCCGGTGGCGATCTCGAGCAGGCACTGATCTGGGCCGAGTGGACGCAGGAGTTCAACGCCTCGCTGTTTACCCCAGAGCGCAGTAACTACTATCGTTGCCTGCAGACACTGCTGCTGTTGGCGTTGGAGCCAGAACGCGATCCTGCTCAATATCACACGGCCTTCGTGAAGATGTATGGTCAGGATGCGGTTGACGCGGCATCGAAGGCCATGAGCGGTGAAGAGCGCTTCAACGGCCTGTTTGCCATCGACAGTGAATTGAAAGCCCTGCCGGCCCACCAAGCGCTGTTGGCGGCTTACGAAAAGCTGCAAACTGCCAAACGCCGTCACTGGGCGCAGGCATAAGCCAGATTGATACGCCGGTAGAACCTTACCGGCGTTACTCCCAAAGAAGCAGCCTTGACCCGATTGCCGATCAAAAAACAGGCAAACCCTGACGTTGAATGTTTTTATCAAAAGCGCACTTATCAGCCAACAGGATAATTACATCGCCAATTGTTACGTCAGCGTGAAATATTAATTAACCGTCAATTAATGCTTATTCATCAAAAAGCGACAATAAGTACAAAAATTTAACCCTTCCCAGTCCAAAACGCCGTTAACTTCAAAATTTTTTGTAAACATTAAAAAATATTTTTTACATTAAAATCAATAATATAACTCAATAAACCCTACTAAATTTGCGGTTTTAAGCCGTTTTACTTCCGCGCGTTATGATCCAAGTCAATTTTTACCCTATACTGCTTTGCTAGTATCTCAGTGTGTTGTAATAACCCTTAAGAGCGAGAGTTAGTGTGAGAGCTGACAACCCCTTCGATATGCTGTTACCTGCCGCGATGGCGAAAGTTGCCGAGGATGCGGGGGTGTATAAAGCCACCAAGCATCCGCTGACGACTTTTTATTTAGCGATCACCGCAGGTGTGTTCATTTCTATCGCCTTTGTTTTTTATATCACAGCGACCACCGGCACCGCCGCCATTCCTTTCGGCCTCGCCAAGCTGGTGGGTGGTATCTGCTTTTCCATGGGGTTAATGCTGGTCGTCGTCTGCGGGGCGGACCTGTTTACCTCCACCGTACTGACCGTGATTGCCAAAGCCAGCGGGCGTATTACCTGGGGGCAATTGGCTCTTAACTGGTTAAACGTCTATATTGGCAACCTGATTGGTGCCCTGTTCTTCGTTGCTCTGATCTGGTTCTCAGGCGAGTATATGGCGGCCAATGGCCTGTGGGGTTTGAACGTATTGCAAACCGCCGACCATAAACTGCACCACACCTTTATCGAAGCCGTCTGTCTGGGCATTCTGGCTAACCTGATGGTTTGCCTGGCCGTCTGGATGAGCTACTCCGGCCGCAGCCTGATGGACAAGATGTTCGCCATGATCCTGCCGGTAGCCATGTTCGTTGCCAGCGGCTTTGAGCACAGTATCGCCAACATGTTTATGATCCCTATGGGTATAGTGGTTAAGCACTTTGCCACGCCAGAGTTTTGGCAAGCCGTGGGGGCAGCACCCGAGCAATTCGCTCATCTGACCGTAAGCAACTTTATCATCGACAACCTGATCCCCGTCACCATCGGTAACATCATTGGCGGTGGTCTACTGGTTGGGTTGACTTACTGGGTAATTTATCTGCGTGGCGGCAAACAGAATCACTAATCTGTTGGCTGGCACGGCGCCGGGTTTACAAAGAAATCCACATTAGAAGGTAGGTGTATAATGACCGAACTTAACGAGAAGTTAGCGACCGCTTGGCAAGGTTTCAGCGAAGGTGACTGGCAGAAAGAAGTCAACGTACGTGACTTCATCCAGAAAAACTACACTCCTTACGAGGGTGATGAATCCTTCCTGGCTGGTGCAAGTCAAGCCACTACCACTCTGTGGGACAAGGTTATGGAAGGGATCAAACTGGAAAACCGCACCCATGCGCCAGTTGATTTCGATACCAACGTCGTCTCCACCGTGACTTCTCATGATGCGGGCTATATCAACAAAGATCTGGAGACCATCGTTGGTTTGCAGACTGATGCTCCTCTGAAGCGCGCGCTGATCCCATTCGGCGGCATCAAGATGGTTGAAGGTTCATGCAAGGTTTATGGCCGTGAACTGGATCCACAAGTGAAGAAAGTGTTCACCGAATACCGTAAAACCCACAACCAGGGCGTATTCGATGTTTACACCAAAGACATCCTGAACTGCCGTAAATCTGGCGTGTTGACCGGTCTGCCAGATGCGTATGGCCGTGGCCGTATCATCGGTGACTACCGTCGCGTTGCTTTGTACGGTATCGACTTCCTGATGGCCGACAAGCTGAACCAGTTCAAGTCTCTGCAGACTCGTCTGGAAAATGGCGAAGATCTGGAAATGACCATCCAGCTGCGCGAAGAAATTGCTGAACAGCACCGCGCCCTGGGGCAGATTAAAGAAATGGCCGCCAAATACGGCTACGACATTTCCGGCCCAGCCAGCACCGCTCAAGAAGCCGTGCAGTGGACCTACTTCGGCTACCTGGCCGCGGTGAAATCCCAGAACGGTGCAGCCATGTCCTTCGGCCGCGTATCTACCTTCCTGGACGTGTTCATTGAGCGCGATATCAAGGCCGGTAAACTGACCGAACTGCAAGCGCAGGAACTGATCGACCACCTGGTCATGAAACTGCGTATGGTTCGCTTCCTGCGTACTCCTGAATATGATGAGCTGTTCTCTGGTGACCCAATCTGGGCAACAGAATCCCTGGCCGGTATGGGTGTTGATGGTCGTACGCTGGTAACCAAAAACAGCTTCCGCTTCCTGAACACGCTGTACACCATGGGGCCATCTCCAGAGCCAAACATGACCATCCTGTGGTCTGAAAAACTGCCGTTGAACTTCAAAAAATACGCCGCGAAAGTGTCTATCGACACCTCCTCCGTACAGTATGAAAACGACGACCTGATGCGCCCAGACTTCAACAACGATGACTATGCCATCGCCTGTTGCGTCAGCCCGATGATTGTCGGTAAGCAAATGCAGTTCTTCGGTGCGCGTGCCAACCTGGCGAAAACCATGTTGTACGCAATCAACGGCGGCGTTGATGAAAAACTGAAAATGCAGGTTGGCCCGAAAGAAGCCCCAATGATGGACACCGTACTGGACTATGACAAAGTCATGGAACGTATGGACCACTTCATGGACTGGCTGGCCAAGCAGTATGTGACCTCGTTGAACATCATTCACTACATGCACGACAAGTACAGCTATGAAGCTGCGCTGATGGCTCTGCATGACCGTGATGTTTATCGCACCATGGCTTGTGGTATCGCGGGTCTGTCCGTAGCAGCCGACTCCCTGTCTGCCATCAAGTACGCCAAAGTATCCACCATCCGTGATGAAGACGGCCTGGCTGTCGACTTCAAAATCGAAGGTGAATACCCGCAGTTCGGTAACAACGATTCTCGCGTAGATGACATCGCTTGCGACCTGGTAGAACGTTTCATGAAGAAAATTCAGAAACTGCGTACCTACCGTAATGCGGTACCAACTCAGTCCGTGCTGACCATCACCTCTAACGTGGTTTATGGTAAGAAAACCGGTAACACCCCAGATGGCCGTCGTGCTGGCGCTCCATTTGGTCCAGGTGCCAACCCAATGCACGGCCGCGATCAGAAAGGTGCTGTAGCCTCTCTGACCTCCGTAGCCAAACTGCCGTTTGCCTATGCGAAAGATGGTATCTCTTACACCTTCTCCATCGTGCCTAACGCGTTGGGTAAAGATGACGACGTGCGTAAAGCCAACCTGGCGGGTCTGATGGATGGTTACTTCCACCACGAAGCGTCCATCGAAGGCGGTCAGCACCTGAACGTGAACGTGATGAACCGTGAAATGCTGCTGGACGCGATGGAAAACCCTGAGAAATATCCTCAGCTGACCATCCGCGTATCGGGTTACGCAGTGCGCTTCAACTCGTTGACTAAAGAACAGCAACAAGACGTGATTACTCGTACTTTCACCCAGTCGATCTAATCGCGGTTTCTCCGGGGCGGATCACTCTGCCCCACTGAACAAGTGTTACCAAGGCCGGATATTCCGGCCTTTTTACTAAGTCCCCCCTGACTCTGGTCTTGAGTCTGTTTTGCCAGGTATCTACGCTGCTGATTAGCCTGTGATGGGTATATACTGCATGGATATCTGGCAAAACAGTGAACCGGTACGTAACCGGCCAACAGGAATCGTTTTACCTGGCGCCTTTTTTCGCCACATCGTTGATCCCTGCCTGGCGGTTACCAGCCTATTGTAGACTGCGTTTGACAGTCGATTTTGGAGAAACCCGCAATGTCCTTGAAAGGCCGCATCCACTCTTTCGAATCCTGTGGCACCGTTGATGGCCCTGGTATCCGCTTTATCGTGTTCTTCCAGGGTTGCCTGATGCGCTGCCTGTACTGCCATAACCGCGATACCTGGGACACCCACGGCGGCAAGGAGGTCACGGTTGAAGAGCTGATGACTGATACCGTGGCCTACCGTCACTTTATGAACGCTTCCGGCGGCGGCGTAACGGCGTCCGGCGGCGAAGCGATCCTGCAGGCCGAATTTGTTCGCGACTGGTTCCGCGCCTGTCACAAGGAAGGGATCAGCACCTGTCTGGACACCAACGGTTTTGTCCGCCGTTATGACCCGGTGATTGATGAGCTGCTGGATACCACCGATCTGGTGATGCTCGATCTGAAACAGATGAATGATGATATTCACCAGAACCTGGTGGGAGTTTCCAACCATCGTACGCTGGAGTTTGCTCGTTATCTGGCCAAACGTAATCAACGCACCTGGATCCGCTACGTGGTGGTGCCAGGCTGGTCTGATGATGATAAATCGACGCATCTGCTCGGTGAGTTCACCAAGGATATGACCAATATCGAGAAGATCGAGCTGTTGCCTTACCACGAACTGGGCAAGCACAAATGGATCGCGATGGGTGAAGAGTACAAGTTGGACGGCGTTCATCCGCCTAAGGCCGACACCATGGATCGCGTGAAAGGGATCCTCGAAGGCTATGGTCACAAAGTGATCTATTAAGCCTCCCCCTGCTCGAAACAAAAAACCCGGCGCATCTGCCGGGTTTTGTCTTTCAGGCCGCAGCCAGCGGGGTGTGGTGATGGTCGGGCTTCTTCAGCAGCATAACCAGATAAACCAAAGCCACTACCGCAATCATCACAAACAGCAGCCGATCAGAGTAGCTCTGCATCAGCATCGACGTCATCGCGGGCCCTAGCAAGCTGCCGACGGTATAGCTCATCAACAATGTCTGGTTCATCGCCACCAACTGATGCGGCAGCACCTTTTCGCAGGCCCAGGACATCGCCACCGGGTATAAGGTAAAACCAGCACAGCCCAGAATAAACAGCGCCGGAGCCATTGCATAGTTACCCAGCATCGCGATGCTGGCAAGGATCACCACGAACACCTGAATGCGCAGCACCAACAGGCGGCCATAGCGATCGGCCAAACGCCCTACAGGCCACTGACCCACGATGCCGGAACTGACCAGCAGCGCCATCCAGTAACCCACGTTGGCATCACTCATCCCCTGATGGTTTAAATACAGCGGCATCAGGCCGTACAGCGAACCCAGCACGATCCCCGAGATAATACAGCCGTTGATGCCCAACCGGGCGTCACGACGTTTAAACATCTGCCAGATTGAGGCCTGCTGTGGCTCATCATCTTGGTTATTAACCCGCGCAAACAGCATCGGCAACATAGCGGCCATCACAACGGCGGTCACCCACGGCACCACATCCAGCAGCTCGGTTGAAACACTGCTTAGCAGCAACTGCCCCGCAACCGTACCGAGGTAGTAAACTATCATATACGCCGCCAACAGTTGGCCACGGTTACTCAAATTACCGCTGCGCAACAGCGCGCTTTCAACGATCACCCAAATCCAGGCACACCCTACCCCGGCAAAGAAGCGCCAGCCGATCCAGCTCCAGAAGTCCAGCGACAGCACCATACCCACGGTAGCGAAGGCAAAGACCAGACAGGCAAGATGATAGCTGCGGGTAAAGCCAATCCGCTTGATCAGTTTGCCCGCCACCAGCGTTCCCATCAGGTTCCCGGTAAAGTAAGACGAACTGACCACTCCCACTTGCCAGGTTGGCAATTGAGCATGGGTTAACCAGAGGGGAACCAAAGTGTTCAAAACGGCGATGGAAACCGTAAGCAGCAATAGGCCGCAGAGCAACATAAGCACTGGGCGAGAATATGCGGACATAGTGAAATTGAAACCGAACAGACAGAGTAGAGTGCGCGCATCATGCCACTGGCGATAAAAAAGTCAATCGGCGGTTAACGGGCGATCGCACAATATGTTTAACAACGGGTTAAAACTGGCTTTATAGCTGTTCCGGCAACGATTTTTCACCCGAAGCTGCCAGGGAAATATGCCCGTGAAAGCAGGATAGCTTGCAGAGCCCGCAGCCATTACACAGCGTATCGTCACACTGCAATTGGCGGGCACCGTTTTCAGAAAGCTGGAAGGATAATGCCTGTTGCGGGCAGTTGATGGTACACATCCGGCAGCTGTCTTGCCGCCCCAGGCAGCTATGGCTGATTTGCGGGCGCAGCAGCGTGTCGCAGGGCATTTTGTCACGCAGCGCCCCGGTTTGACAGGCGGCGGTGCATTTGCGGCAGACATCACACTCGGTGAAATCGATGCTCAATACCGGCTTGCCTTGCTCGAGGTTCAATAAACCGTACGGGCAACTGCTCACGCAACCGCCACAGCCGTTGCACAACGCGCTGAACAACGCCTCCGGCAAAGCCTGAGGTGGACGAGCCACCGCAGGCAATGTCACAGAGGGGACTTCCTGCTCCGGCAAGGCTTTACTACGATCCAGCCAACCAGTCAGCAACCGGCGGCGGCTATTGCCTTGCGCAGATAACTGCTGGTCGTTGTTCATTAGAAATACAGCTCCAGGCTCGGCACCGGTGACGGGCACTCTTCCGCCCAGGCTGCCAGCGTGATTTGTGCCAGCTGAGCCACACCTTGATAGAACGGATGTCCGGCATGTTGCTGCAGCAGCTCCAGATAACGCGGAGCCCAAGGAAGAATGTGCAGCGCAATCAGCCCGGAAATCATTTTGTGCTGCTTCTCTTCGGCCAACCAGGCCGCCATCATCAGCAAAGTGCCAATATGGTCTTCCGGCTCATTCTGGTCGCGCTGGGCTTCGATACCGTTCACCCGCAGCCATTGGCGCAGGCGCAGCGTCGAATCACCAAACAGCACGCTCTCTCTATCCAGATAGACCGAGCCCCAAGGCGGAGCAACCAGCGTATGTGGGCCAACAAACAGGCGTTGATAAGCTTCTGACAGCGTCTCTGGCTGGTTTCCAGTCAAACCTTCCGCAATCAGGGCTGCTGCCTCTTGAGCGCCTTCATAAGGCCATTCAGTCAACCACTGCGGGTCGGCCAGGGAGTCCAGTAAAGGCTGGCACTCTTTGCTCTCCGGTGGGGCATACAATAAAACACCTAGCACACGGCCAGTCAGGGCAATTTTTTCAAGCATCATAACTTGGGGCTTCTCCAGGGGCGCAGCCAGGCCGCGCCCAGATTAACGTTAGCCAGCCACGGCCATGCCAACGGTCATATGCAGGCCGTAGAACACGCCACGGCCAATCAACTCACCGGCAAAGACTAACACAAAGCCCAAGATCAACCCCATGACACTGGCGTTACCACGGCGCAACTGCGGGCAAATCCAGCACCCCAGGCCGAGAACCAGCAATACCAGCCGCCATACCATCAGTTGACCGTATTCCGGGATCAGCGCCGACGCCTGCTGTACCGAGCTGCTGATGGTCGCCAACTCACTGCCCTGCAACAGCGCCGAGCACAGGCTAAGCAGCAGCGCCAGCACGCTGATCATCATCAATTGACCACGACCAGCCACTTGCAGACCGGCGGCCCGCAGCAGCAACACGCCCAACAGCGGCCCGCCGATAAACACCGACAGGAAGAAGTTCAGCGTGGTGTAACCGTTGTGCCAAGTCGGTACGGTATCAATCTGGTAGACACGCGTCATGGCGTAGACAAACAGCAGGCCTAGCACCATGGTAAGCACCAGCCAGGCTTTACCCAGCGCCGGCGGCATTTTTTTCAACACGGCCAGCAGCCAATAGAGGCCACCAACCGCAAAGAATACCGAACCGCTGGCGATTTCATTACTCAACGCCGACTCACCGATGCGATTGAGCGAGTTAAAGGCCCTGATCGGCGTCCCCAGGTGCATCACGGAGGCGATAAAGGCGATCCCCATCAGCAACCACAGGAAAAACATAGAACCGTGTACCGCCTTGCTCTGGCGATCGGTCAGATTACCGGCGATCAACGCCAGCCCCATTACGATGACGCCGCCCACCACAAACTGCCCTAATACGGTGAACACCATCAGCGGCCATTCATGCCATCCCGTTCCCATTTTAAACCTCCTTCGGATTAGCCAGATGGCCGGTAGTGTCACCACTCGGGCGGCTGTTGGCGTTAGGTTTCAGTACGATGCACGGTTTGGTGAAATGCGCGGCCGGTAACGGTGCCACTTGCGCCAGGGTGCCATGTTGTTTACGCAGTTCGTCGATCGGGCCAAAGTCCAGGGCACGCAGCGGGCAGGACTCGACACAAATCGGCTTTTGGCCAACGGCGACGCGCTCGTAGCAGCCATCGCACTTGGTCATGTGGCCTTTCGCTTCGTTGTACTGCGGTGCGCCGTATGGGCAAGCCATATGGCAGTAGCGGCAACCGATACATATCTCTTCGTTCACCACCACAAAGCCGTCTTCCCGCTTGTGCATGGCGCCACTTGGGCACACTTTGGTACAGGCCGGGTCTTCGCAGTGGTTACAGGCGATCGACAAGTAATAGGCAAACACGTTCTGGTGCCAGCTATCGCCGTCCTGCTGCCAGTCGCCCCCGGCATACTCGTAGATGCGGCGGAAGCTGACGTCCGGGGTCAGGTTTTTATAGTCTTTGCAGGCCAGCTCGCAGGTTTTGCAGCCGGTGCAACGACTTGAATCAATGTAGAATCCATATTGCGTAGTCATCAGCTACTCCTTAAAGTTTGGCGACCTGGACCAGATTGGTGTGAGAAGGATTGCCCTTGGCCAGCGGCGACGGCCGCTGGGTGGTCAAGACGTTGATACTGCCAGCATGATCGATACGGCTACCATCTGGCGCATACCATGCTCCTTCGCCCATTGCTACCACGCCCGGCAACATGCGCGGCGTCACCTTGGCATTAATACGTACCTCACCCCGATCGTTGTAAATACGGATCAGGTCTCCGTTGGCTATGCCGCGGGATTGCGCATCAATCGGGTTGATCCACATCTCCTGGCGGCAAGCGGCCTTCAGCACGTCGACGTTGCCATAGGTAGAGTGGGTTCTGGCCTTGTAGTGGAAACCGGTCATCTGCAATGGATACTTGCCGCTTAACGGATCCTCGAGGCTTTCGAAACCGGCCGCATACACCGGCAGCGGATCGATAACGTCGTCCTTGGATAATTCCCAAGTCGCTGCCAGCTCTGCCAATTGGGCAGAATAGATCTCGATCTTGCCTGAAGGTATTTTCAGTGGATTAGCCTGCGGATCGGCCCGGAATGCTTTGTAAGCCACATGGTGACCATCGGGATCGCGCTGCTTGAAGATCCCTTGCTTGAGGAACTGTTCAAACTCCGGTAGCGCCGGAATGGCTTCGCGGGATTGCTGATAAAGGTGACGCAGCCACTCTTCCTGAGTCCGCCCCTCGGTGAAGGCCTGCTCAACCCCCATACGCCGGGCGATCTCGCTGGTCATTTCATAAATGTTCTTACATTCAAACTGCGGCTTGATCGCCTGATCGGCGAAGATGACGTAGCCCATATTGCCGCTTGAGGCATCCAGGCAAAAGTCCATCTGCTCAGAGGCGGTGCAATCTGGCAGCACCAGATCGGCATATTTCGCCGACGAGGTCATGTGGTTATCGATTACCACGATCATCTCGCACTTCTTCTCGTCTTGCAGAATGTCATGGGTACGGTTGATTTCTGAGTGCTGGTTGATCAGACAGTTACTGGCATAGTTCCAGATAAACTTGATCGGCACGTCCAACTTGTCCTTGCCCTGCACGCCGTCACGCTTGGCGGTCATTTCCGGCCCACGCAGAATGGCATCGGTCCACATAAACATGGAGATGCTGGTTTTAACCGGATTCTCCAAGGTCGGCATCCGAACAAACGGCAGGCCGTAGGAGCCTTCGCGCGCCCCCGTGTTACCGCCATGGATCCCGACGTTACCGGTGAGGATCGGCAACATGGCGATGGCGCGTGAGGTCAATTCACCGTTGGCATGGCGTTGCGGCCCCCAACCTTGGGAAATGAACGCCGGTTTGGTACTGCCAATTTCGCGCGCCAGTTTGACGATGCGATCGGCCGGGATACCGGTAATTTTTGAGGCCCAGACAGGCGTTTTCTCAATGCCGTCTTCACCTTGGCCCAGGATATAGGCCTTATAGTGCCCATTAGCTGGAGCCCCCGCAGGTAAGGTTTTTTCGTCGTAACCCACCCAGTATTTATCCAGGAACGGCTGATCGACCAAGTTCTCGCTGATTAACACATGCGCCAACCCGGCAACCAGTGCCGCATCGGTGCCAGGGCGAATCGGGATCCACTCGTCTTCCCTACCGGCAGCGGTATCGGTGTAGCGCGGATCGATCACAATCATGCGCGCATTCGAACGCTCACGCGCCTGCTCCAGCAGGTAGGTGACCCCACCGCCGCTCATGCGGGTTTCGCCTGGGTTATTGCCGAACAGCACCACCAGCTTGCTGTTTTCGATGTCCGTCGGGCTGTTACCGTCCGCCCAACCGCCATAGGTATAATTCAGCCCCATGGCGATCTGCGCGGTGCTGTAGTCACCATAGTGGTTCAGATAGCCGCCGCAGCAGTTCATCAGGCGCGCGATCAACGTAGAGCCCGGTGGCCAAGAGCGGGTTATTGTGCCCCCCAGGTGCCGGTGCCGTAGTTCAAATAGATGGCTTCATTGCCATAGTCTTTGATGATGCGCTTCATGTTGTCAGCGATCAGCGTGTAGGCTTCATCCCAGCTTATCTGCTTGAATTTTCCTTCGCCCCGCTTGCCCACGCGGAGCATGGGGTACTTCAGGCGGTCCGGGTTATACACGCGGCGGCGCATTGAGCGCCCACGCAGGCAGGCACGAACCTGATGCAACTCTTGGTACTCATCGTTGCCAGTATTATCCGTTTCGACATATTTGATCATACCGTCGACCACATGCATCCGCAGGGGACAACGGCTACCGCAGTTTACCGTACAAGCACTCCACACCACTTTTTCTTCGGGTTTGGCAAGGGCGGATGTCGGAGAGGTTTCAGCGTTGGCACGACGGCTGAAAGGCAGGGAAACGCCACCAACGGCAAGGGCAAGCCCGCCAATGGCACTATTTTTAACCAGCTTTCGTCTGGAACACTGAAAGCCGGTTAAAGGTTTTTTGGGGGACTCGCTCATAATATTTCGCTCTGGGTTGCTTCAATCAGCCAGGGGTATGGCTACAGGAAAATCTGCAATCAACTACGCAGATCGGTTTTAAAATGGCAGGTAATGGTTTTTTTATTTTGACCTGCTCTAGGTGGAACTATCCTCCTAAATAGGTAGTTCCACCTTGTTCACAATCAATAAATAGTTGATATCACTGCCATTGTTGATAATGATTATTATTTCATACCTTTTCGATCTCGATCAGATTGGTATGCTGCGGGTTACCTTTCGCCAGCGGCGATGGCCGGTGGGTGGTGAGCGTATTCATGCAGGCACCGTGATCGATACGATCGCCGTTCATGTTGGCCTGATGCCAGGCTCCTTGCCCCATAGCTACCACGCCTGGCATGATGCGCGGTGTCACCTTGGCGGCCACGCGAACTTCGCCACGGCCATTGAATACCCGCACCGTTTCACCGCTGGCAATGCCGCGCTGGCTGGCATCCAGCGGGTTGATCCAGACTTCCTGCGGGCAAGCCGCCTGCAGCACATCGATATTGCCGTAGCTGGAGTGGGTCCGGGCCTTATAGTGGAAACCGAACATTTGCAGCGGGTAGGTGTTACGCAACGGATCATCCCAACCTTCAAAGGTTGAGGCGTAGACCGGCAGCGGGCTGATGGTCTCGTCCTTCTCCAGCTCCCAACTGTTGGCGATCTCTGCCAACTTGGCAGAATAGATCTCGATCTTGCCTGAAGGCGTTTTCAACGGGTTAGCTACGGGATCGTCACGGAATTTTTTATAGGCCACAAAGTGCCCATTCGGGTCTTTACGCTTGTAAATCCCCATGCTGCGCAAGGCTTCATAGGAAGGTAGCTGCGGGTCCTTCGCCAGCATTTTGGCGTACAGGTATTGCAGCCACTGCTCCTGGGTGCGCCCTTCGGTAAATTTTTGGTGTACCTCAGGCCCAAGGCGACGCGCCACCTCGCTCATCACTTCATAGATAGGTTTACGCTCAAACTTGGCAGAAGTGGCCGGCTGGATAAAAATCAGGTAGCCCATATTGCCGGCATAATCGTTCGGGATGATGTCCTCCTGCTCGACCGTCATCAGATCCGGCAGCAGAATATCGGCGTATTTCGCCGAAGAGGTCATAAAGTTTTCCAGCACCACGATCATTTCACACTGGGAGTCATCCTGCAGAATGTCGTGGGTTTTGTTGATATCGGAGTGCTGGTTGGTAATGGTGTTACCGGCATAGTTCCAGATGAACTTGATCGGCACGTCCAACTTGTCTTTGCCGCGTACCCCATCACGTTTGGCGGTCATTTCCGGGCCACGGGCGATGGCATCGGTCCAACTGAAGCAGGAAATCTGCGTTTTTACCGGGTTTTCCAGCACCGGCATCCGCTCTATGGTGATGGTATAGGTTGATTCACGCGCACCGCTGTTACCGCCGTTAATCCCTACGTTGCCGGTCAGGATAGGTAGCATGGCAATGGCCCGCGAGGTGAGCTCACCATTTGCCTGGCGCTGTGGCCCCCAACCTTGAGAGATATAGGCCGGTTTGGCACTGCCAATCTCACGTGCCAGCTTGATGATGCGCTCGGCCGGAATGCCGGTGATTTGCGATGCCCACTGGGGAGTTTTCTCAACACCGTCCTCGCCCTGCCCCAGAATATAGGCCTTGTAATGACCGTTGGCAGGTGCACCGGCGGGTAAGGTTTTTTCATCGTAACCCACGCAGTAATTATCCAGGAACGGTTGGTCGACCAAATCCTCGCTGATCAACACATGCGCCAATCCGGCGACCAGTGCAGCATCTGTACCAGGCCGGATCGGGATCCACTCATCTTCTCGCCCAGCAGCCGTATCCGTATAACGCGGATCGATGACGATCATGCGCGCGTTTGAACGTTCCCGTGCCTGCTCCAGAAAGTAGGTGATACCACCGCCACTCATGCGGGTTTCCGCCGGATTGTTGCCGAACAGCACCACCAGCTTACTGTTTTCGATATCAGAGGTGCTGTTACCTTCATTGCTGCCGTAGGTATAAGGCATGGCGCAGGCGATCTGGGCGGTACTGTAGGTGCCATAGTGGCTGAGAAAACCGCCGTAACAGTTCATCAGGCGGGCGACCAGCGAGGCATAGGGTGAAGAACGGGTAATATTGCCGCCGACAATGCCGGAGGTGTAGTTGATGTAAACCGCTTCATTGCCGTATTTGGCGACGATACGTTGCAGGTTGGCGGCAATTTCGCTGTAAGCCTCTTCCCAACTGATGCGTTTGAATTTGCCTTCGCCACGTTTGCCGACGCGTTTCATCGGGTAATTCAGTCGTTCCGGATGGTTCATGCGCCGCCGCATGGAGCGGCCACGCAGACAGGCACGCACCTGGTGGTTGCCGTAAACATCGTCGCCCGTGTTGTCGGTTTCCACCCAGTAAACTTCATCATCGCGCACGTGCAGCCGCAAGGCGCATCGACTGCCACAGTTAACCGAGCAAGCTCCCCACACCACTTTATCCTGCGGCACGGGTTGTACCGCGGTGCCGACCGTTTCTGCCACGGCATGACGGCTAAAAGGCAACGAAAAACCGCCAGCAGCCAGGGTCAAACCCGCTACCGTGCCGGATTTCATTAGCGTACGGCGGCTGATACCGTTGGATGATGTTGCAGATTTTTGCTTCGACATAGCTCACTCCAGGTCTTGCCCGAACAACGGGAAAAGTCATGCCTTGGTCGGCAGAGACAGGAGGAAGCTGAATTAGTGCTGGGTGGTTTGATGTGGAAAAATAATTCCCCCTCCATAGGTAAGGATATTACTCACAAGGAGGTAAGAAACTTTGTCTGCTATCAATAAATGGTGCTTTCATTCGTAAATAAAAAACATTCATACAAAAAAAGCGCCCGTAGGCGCTTTCGATACACTATTTCGTTAACACCGTGAGGTGGGTTAACCGATATATTCCAGGCCGCCCATGTAAGGGCGCAATGCTTCTGGCACCTGAATACGGCCATCTGCCTGCTGGTAGTTTTCCAGCACGGCAACCAGAGTACGGCCTACGGCCAAACCAGAGCCGTTCAGCGTGTGCACCAGGCGTGGCTTCTTCTCGGTCTTGCTGCGGCAACGAGCCTGCATACGACGAGCCTGGAAATCTCCCATATTGGAGCAGGAAGAGATCTCGCGATAGGTGTTCTGCGCAGGCAGCCACACTTCCAGATCGTAGGTTTTACAGGAACCAAAACCGATATCACCGGTGCACAGCAGCACTTTACGATATGGCAGGTTCAGCAGCTGCAGCACTTTCTCCGCATGGCCGGTCAACTCTTCCAGCGCATTCATCGAGTCTTCTGGGCGCACGATCTGGACCATTTCGACCTTGTCGAACTGGTGCATACGGATCAGGCCACGGGTGTCACGCCCGTAAGAACCGGCTTCTGAACGGAAGCATGGTGTATGCGCGGTCATCTTCAGTGGCAGATCTTCTTCATCGAGGATCTCGTCACGCACCAGGTTGGTGACTGGCACTTCCGCAGTTGGGATCAGCGCATAGTTGCTGCTTTCTGATTCCTCTTCCAGCGGTTTGGTATGGAACAGATCTTCACCAAACTTCGGCAACTGGCCAGTCCCGTACAGCGTGGCATGGTTCACCAGATAGGGCACGTAGGTTTCCAGATAGCCGTGTTGTTGCGTGTGCAGATCCAGCATGAACTGGGCCAACGCACGGTGCATACGAGCCATTTGACCTTTCATTACCACAAAGCGCGCACCGGTCAGTTTCACCGCTGCGGCAAAGTCCAGCCCACCGGCCATTTCGCCCAGCTCAACGTGATCGCGTACCGGGAAATCGTACTGACGCGGTTCGCCCCAGCGGCAGATTTCCAGGTTTTCGCTATCGTCTTTGCCATCCGGCACCGCATCGTCCGGCACGTTCGGCATCACCAACGCGTAATCACGGATCTCGTTCTGCAGCTTATCCAGTGCGGCCTTGGCAGCATCCAGCTTGTCACCCAGTTCGTTCACTTCGCGACGCAGTGGCTCGATATCTTCACCGCGCGCTTTGGCCGCGCCGATGGATTTCGATCGGGAGTTACGTTCTGCCTGCAGTGTTTCAGTTTCTACCTGCAGAACCTTACGGCGCTCTTCTTGCGAACGCAGCAGATCCAGATCGAGTTTAAAGCCTCTGCGAGCCAGTTTTACGGCGACTGCGTCTAGCTCATTACGCAGCAGATTGGGATCGAGCATGCTAATCCTGTGCTTGTTGTTATTGAAAGAGAAATTGTGTTTTATGCCGCAACGGTATAGCCGCATAAAAGAAGTGTGATACCCGCTAACCTTACCGCAACGGCAACGCTAGCGGTAGCGTTTTGTCTGGCTATTTTGATCCTGCTCAGCCAGCCATGCCAACTTTTCACCGATTTTGCCTTCCAGCCCGCGCGAGGTTGGATGATAGTAGCGCGTGGTGGCCATTTCCGCCGGGAAATAGCTCTCTCCGGCCGCGTAGGCGTTGGGTTCGTCATGGGCATAGCGGTATTCTGCGCCCAGCCCCATTTCTTTCATCAGCTTGGTCGGTGCGTTACGCAGATGCTCCGGCACGTCATAGTCCGCCATCTCTTTGGCATCACGCATGGCGGCTTTAAAAGCGGTATAGACGGCGTTGCTTTTTGGCGCACAGGCCAGATAAACGATCGCCTGTGCGATGGCGCGTTCCCCTTCCGCGGGGCCAACGCGGGTGAAGCAATCCCAGGCGGCAATGGCCACCTGCATTCCGCGTGGATCGGCGTTGCCAACGTCTTCAGAGGCAATGGCCAACAGGCGGCGCGCCACATATAGAGGATCGCCACCAGCAGTAATAATACGTGCATACCAGTACAAGGCGGCATCCGGTGCCGAGCCACGCACGGATTTATGCAGCGCTGAAATCAGATCGTAATAGCGATCGCCTTTGTTATCGAAGCGTGCGCTGCGTTCACCGGAGACCTCTTTGAGCAGTTCCGGGGTTAATACCCGCATGCCTTTGCCGTCGATTTCCGCCATATCGGCCATCATCTCCAGGCTGTTCAAGGCGCGGCGGGCATCGCCACCCACCAGTTCCGACAGCATGCGCTTGGTTTCCGGCGGCAGCTCGATGTTTTGATCGCCAAAACCTCGTGCCTTGTCTTCCATGGCCTGATCCAGCACTTGGCCGATGTCGTCCGCCGTCAGCGCTTTGAGCAGATAGACCCGCGCGCGGGACAGCAACGCCGAGTTCAGCTCAAAGGAGGGGTTTTCCGTGGTGGCGCCGATGAAGGTAATGGTGCCGTCTTCGATATGTGGCAGGAAGGCATCCTGCTGGCTTTTATTGAAGCGGTGGACTTCGTCAACAAACAGGATGGTGCGGCGGCCTGCATCGCGGTTTTGCCGGGCGCGCTCGATAGCTTCGCGGATCTCCTTGATGCCGGAGGTTACCGCTGAGATGCGCTCAACATCGGCCCGGCCATAGCGGCCAATCAACTCTGCCAGCGTCGTTTTCCCGGTTCCCGGCGGCCCCCACAGGATCATAGAGTGCAACTGCCCAGCCTCGATGGCGCGTGGCAACGGCTTGCCCGGGGCCAGCAAATGCTGCTGGCCAATGTATTGTGCCAACGTGGTTGGCCGCATACGCGCGGCCAGTGGCTGGAACTCATTGTGGGAAAAATCGAGTGACATGTTGCTCACGTAGACCTCACTGGCGCTGGTCGTCCAGCGTCACCCCCTTCGGTGGGGTAAATTTGAATTTGGCAGCATCAACGCTGCTGCTCTGCTGGCTCTTCAACTGATAAGCGCTGCGCTGGCCATCTTGCTCAACCGCAGCAAAGCTCTTGATGGTGCCGCTATTGGTCACGGTGATGGCAAACTGCTTCAGATTACCGCTGCTGGCCTTTGGCGTCAGTTCGAAATCATCGCCCTTCTGCTTCACGTTGTATTTTTTCCAGTCGTTAGCATCGTTACGGGTGATCAGCATAAAGGGCGTATTGCCAGTGGCGTTCTTCAGCCAGGTGGCCGTCACCTGCTCGACGAACGGGTTGTAGAACCACAGGGTCTCGCCGTCCGAAACCAGCACGCTCTCATCCGGCGAGGTCATGTGCCAGTTAAACAGATTGGGGCGTTTTACCCATAATTCGCCTTCCCCTTGCTGCACAGCAGCGCCGTCACTACTGGTGACAGATTGGGAGAAGCTGGCATGGAAACTGTTTACTTTCGCCAGACGACTTTGCAAATCTTGCGCAGCATCCGCCAACACGGAAGTAGACGCGAATCCCGAAAGCAGACAACAGGCCATCAACAGTTTTTTCATTATTTCAGCTACCTTATGAAATGCGTTTACCGCAAGCTGGGTCAATATAACCCTGAACACCTCCACTCTACCCGAAGCGCTCGGCCGACAGCCAGAGCACGATTCCGATAAAGCAGGGGTTTACGCTTCTTTGCACAAGGGCCGCAAAGCGGCCCTTTTATGATGGTTACAGCGCCTGATGGCAATCAATCATGCCGTGGCGGGGCAAGCACCTCACGGTTACCGTTATGCCCCTGCTCGCTGACAATGCCCTGCGCTTCCATCTGTTCGATGATACGCGCGGCGCGGTTGTAGCCGATGCGGAACTGACGCTGTACACCGGAAATCGAGGCGCGGCGTTTATCCACCACAAACTCGACCGCCTGATCGAACAGCAGATCCAGCTCTTCGTCACCGTCCAGACCACCGCCTGCGCCACCCTCACCGTCTTCACCGGCGCTGAGAATACCCTCTTTATACTGCGGCCGCTCACGCGCTTTCCAGTCTTTGACCACGGCATGAACTTCCTGATCGCGGACAAACGCCCCGTGCACACGCACCGGTATTGAAGAGTTCGGTGCCAGATACAGCATGTCACCCATCCCCAGCAAGGATTCCGCTCCGCCCTGATCGAGAATGGTGCGGGAGTCGATCTTGCTCGATACGGTAAAGGCGATACGCGTCGGGATGTTGGCCTTGATCAAACCGGTGATCACATCCACCGAAGGACGCTGGGTTGCCAGCACCAGGTGGATCCCCGCAGCACGCGCTTTCTGTGCCAGACGAGCGATCAGCTCTTCAACCTTTTTGCCCACCGTCATGATCAGATCGGCAAATTCATCCACCATCACCACGATGTACGGCTCTTTTTCCAACACCGGCGGCGTGATATCCATGCTGTCGCTTGGCTTCCAGAACGGATCCGGGATTGGTCGCCCCATCGCCTCGGCCTGATCGACCCGCTCGTTGTAGCCTGCCAGGTTACGAACCCCCAGGGCAGACATCAGCTTATAGCGGCGCTCCATCTCGGCCACGCACCAACGCAATGCATTGGCGGCGTCTTTCATGTCGGTAACCACATCGGTCAGCAGGTGTGGGATGCCTTCGTAGACCGACAGTTCCAGCATTTTCGGGTCGATCATGATAAAGCGCACTTCTTTCGGCGTGGCCTTATACAGGATACTGAGGATCATGGCGTTGACCCCAACCGACTTACCGGAACCGGTGGTACCGGCCACCAGCAGATGCGGCATTTTACCCAGATCGGCGACCACTGGCTGACCCGCGATATCTTTACCCAATACGATCGCCAGAGGCGATGGGTTGTCGCGGAAGGCTGGGCAATCCAGCACTTCGCGCAGATACACGGTTTGCCGTTTGACGTTCGGCAGTTCCAGGCCGACGTATGGCTTACCCGGGATCACTTCCACCACACGCACGGCGGAAGTTGACAATGAGCGGGCCAGATCGCGCGACAGGTTGGAGATACGCGCGGCCTTGACGCCAGGAGCCAAATCCAGTTCGAAGCGGGTAATGACCGGACCAGGCAGAATATCGACCACGTCGGCCTTGACGCGGTAATCCGCCAGGCTGGCTTCCACCAGCCGCGCTTTCTGTTCCAGCGCAAAGGTATCGACCGGTTCGACCTCTTTCGGGGCCTCGGTCAATAGATCCAGCGTTGGCAGTGGCGTAGTCGGTTTCTGCAGCGGCATATCATTACGCATCAGGAATGGATGGATCAGGCTGTCCATCGCTGGTGCTGGCGGTTGCTGCTGAACGGGTGGCTGATAAGTCTGTTGCGGCTGGTAACCAGGCGCAGGGTTAGTTTGCGGACGCGGCGCCTGATAAGCGGGCACCTCAGGCTCAAACTGCCCGAACGGCACATCATCTTCCAACTCGCTTTCCAGCTCGATGCTATCCTCAAGCTGTGGCGACAAGGTAAACAGCGGCTCGGTTGGGCCGTCATCCACCAGATCTGCCATCGGTGAGAAACTGTAGGCCTGGCGGGTATCCACCGGGCGAGTCACCGGAGCCGGTTCTGGTTCAGGCTGCGGCTCTTCTACGCCATAGCGTGCCTGTTGCTGCGCAGCAAATGCCTGACCGAGTTCGGCCTCACGCTGCGCATCTTCGTCATCTTGTTGTTCTTGCGAATACTCTTCGCCATAGCGCTGGCTTTGCTGTTCGGCAAAGGCTTGACGCAATGCAGCTTCTTGCAGGACTTCATCTTCTTCCTGCGGGTTGCTGAACGGTTCTGGCTGAGGTTCATCCCCACGGTTGCGCTGCTCCTGCTCCGCGATCCGCTGCGAAGGCAGCTTGATGCCGTAGGAGGCCAGCTCACGCCGGGTTGGAATACGCACCGGATTTGGCCGTGGCAGTTCCGGGCCGATGCCCTGCTTGATCTGCGAGCTCGCATCACTGGTGGCTGTAAACGCAGGCATGAAGGTGTTGTTCACCGCGCCAGCGGTTGCTGTGGCAACCGCCGCTGGCTTCACTACCTCTCTGGCGCTGAAACCCGTTGAGCCAATAACATCGTCGCTATCCCGCTGAGCCGCAGAGAAATCAAACGGTGACGGCTCTGGTTTTGGCGTAACGGGGGTCTGCCAGTCACCCAGGCGCGGCTCATGTTCCTCAAGATAAGGCTCCGTTACGCGCGTCGTTCTCGGTGCCGGTGTCTCTTCAGGCAGTTCAAACGAATACAGCGGCGGCGTGTCTTGTGGCTGCGCAGGGGTTAATGGATGCTGATTGATGGAAGCAGGCGCTGTCGGGGCTACGGTGACCGGAGCCTGAACGGCCGCTTTCGGCATTACCGGGATATCAGTAACGACCGGCGCTGGCTCGGCAAGCGGGAGGTCATCATCGCTGGCACGCAACCCACTTAATAAAGGATCTGCGGCATCTTGCGCTGCTTCTTCGGCGGTTTCGGTCACGGAAGAGGCAGAGAACAACGCGTCTTCCTCATCTACTGCCATGGCAGCAGGTGCCACAGGTTGGCCGCTTTCTTCGCGATCGTCGAACACGACATCGTCATCGTCGTGATAGCGGTCTTCACGGCGTGAACGGTTAGTCATAAAGGTAGCGGCGCCCAGCACGACACCACCAATTTTTTCCGCAATCACCAGCCATGACCAACCGGTGAACAGCGTCAGCCCCACTGCCCAAATGCCGAGCAGCGCCAAAGTGGCGCCAATGCCGTTAAACCACGGCAACATGGCATTGCTTAGCAGGCTGCCAATCACCCCGCCGGAAGCGAAGTAATAGAGATCGTCAACGTTCAACGCCGCCAGGCCACACGAGGTGAGCACCAGCGCCAATGTGCCGATCAAACGTAACGAGAGCCCAAAGAAATCGACGTAATCGCCGTTATCGCGCCGACGGTAACCAGACAGGCACAACACCAGCATAATCGGTGGGATCGCATAGGCAAGGACCCCAAAGGTGAAGAACAACGTGTCGGCCAACCATGCGCCTACCCCGCCGCCCAGATTGTGGATAGGCTCATGCCAGGCAGTTTGCGACCAACTAGGATCGGAAGGATTGAAACTGACCAATGCAGCCATAAGGTAAACGGCAAAAATTGCCACCACGATCAACACAGCCTCGAGCAAACGTCGCCCACTGCTGAGTTTTTTCAGGGTAACTTCTTTATCTTCTGTGTATTCCTGGCTCAAGAAAGGCACTCCAGGTTCCTGTTGACGGATAGAGTAACGGCGCCGAGAAGTTTCCCCGGCGCCAAAACTGTATGAATAAACAGGAGTGTAACGAATTTAATCAGGTTTTGCACCTGCACCTTACCGTGTTTTGATAACCAGACGGTTACTCTGTTTGACTTCTTCCATCACGACGTAAGTACGGGTGTCATTCACCCCCGGTAAACGCAACAGAGTTTCGCCCAACAGCTTACGATAAGCTGACATATCTGGTACACGGGTTTTCAACAGATAGTCGAAATCACCGGAAACCAGATGACACTCCTGAATTTCTTCAAGTTTTTGCACCGCAGAGTTGAATTGCTCAAACACATCCGGCGCACCGCGGTTCAACGTGATTTCCACGAAGACCAGCAGGGAAGCGTCCAGATAATGCGGGTTAAGCAATGCGGTATACCCATGAATGAAGCCTTGACGCTCAAGACGGCGCACACGCTCCAAACAAGGGGTTGGGGATAACCCCACGCGCTTTGAAAGTTCGACGTTCGAAATGCGCCCATCCTTCTGCAACTCATTAAGGATGTTGCGATCGATACGGTCGAGATCTTTACCCGGGCGTTTTTTAGTATCTACCATTATTATTGTCTCTCTTATGTTCTTCCCTGCACTTGCCACACCCTAGCCAACGTCAATGTGCAAGGATTTGTTCCAAGCGAAGACCCGATGCCAGTGTTTAGCGGTTCATCCCCCTGAGGGAACAGGATACGTAATACCAACCGCCCTTGTGCTTCGTCACTCTTTGTCACTACCATCTTCCGCCGTTGCCCAGCCTGTCTGTCACCTCTGGGCAACGAATTCAAATGATTTACGTTCAGAAATCCATCAACCCCGTCAGGGCAAACCCTCCCTCACCCGTCGCGCCCCGACAATATTCTGCCTGGGTGGCGAAAATGCCTACGATTTGCAGCTGACACGGGGTTAATTTCTTCTTCCAATGATGTTTTCGCAAATGCGCAGCGGATTGTCAAAGTAAAAGAACTAAAATCAGTAGAACGTACCGCCAGCAAAACTGAGCACCTGATTTTTTATTAGGAATTTCCCCTACCCGAAACCGGGTAGTTGCCCACATAAACCCGACAAAAAACGCATTTTTAACCCATTGCTGTACAAAATTATTGCTGCTGTTACCTCTCCCAGCCCAAGGATAAAATCGCGGCTAATAGGCGCTGATTATCAAACAAATCGGTAACAACATCCCCTGGCGCTTTTTTTACTGCCGCATTTTCCCTACAATCGGTTTCATTGTCCGCCATTGTGGGAAACGAGGTTATTCATGGGCACGGCTAAACATAGCAAATTATTGATCCTGGGCTCTGGCCCGGCTGGCTACACCGCAGCGGTTTATGCAGCACGCGCGAACCTGAACCCGGTATTGATCACCGGTATGGAGCAAGGCGGTCAGCTGACCACCACCACCGAAGTCGAGAACTGGCCAGGCGACGCCGAAGGTTTGACCGGCCCGGCGCTGATGGAGCGGATGCGTGAGCACGCAGAAAAGTTCGACACCCAGATCGTGTTTGACCATATCAACAGTGTCGATCTGCAGAACCGCCCTTTCCGCCTGTTGGGTGATAGCGGCGAATATACCTGCGATGCCTTGATTATCGCTACTGGCGCATCGGCCCGTTATTTAGGCCTGCCATCGGAAGAAGCTTTCAAGGGCAAAGGGGTCTCCGCCTGTGCCACCTGCGATGGTTTCTTCTATCGCAACCAGAAGGTCGCCGTAGTCGGTGGTGGCAACACCGCCGTGGAAGAAGCACTGTATCTGTCAAACATCGCCTCTGAGGTTCACCTGGTGCACCGCCGTGACACTTTCCGCAGCGAAAAGATCCTGATCAATCGCCTGATGGAAAAAGTGAAGAACGGCAACATCATCCTGCATACGGACTGCACGCTGGACGAAGTGTTGGGCGATCAGATGGGCGTCACCGGGATGCGCTTACGCAGCACCAAGGACGAAGAGCAAACCAAAGAGTTAGAGCTTGCCGGCGTATTTATCGCGATCGGTCACAGCCCGAACACCGCGATCTTTGGCGGGCAGCTTGAGCTGGAAAACGGCTATATCAAGGTGCAGTCCGGTATTCACGGCAACGCGACCCAGACCTCCATTCCTGGCGTATTTGCCGCAGGTGACGTCATGGATCACATTTACCGCCAGGCGATCACCTCAGCCGGAACCGGCTGTATGGCCGCACTGGATGCCGAACGCTATCTCGACGGTATCGCACAGGCCGAAGTTAAGTAAGCCCCCATCAGCAATGATAGCGAGGTGGCCTGTTGGCCGCCTTATTTCTATCCCCCCGCCCCTCAAAGTTCAAAACAACCCCATCCGCGCTAAAAACGTGACTGTTACCCAAGTGATGAAAGGGATATTTAGTTCACGTCTACCGAGTGACGAGGTAACATTAGCATTCACTTGTCTTATTTCCCGCTGAGACAAACACTTTTTTAACAGTACGTTAACCAAGCCTGCTACAACAGGCATCGGCGACGCAGACACCTGATGAAAAAAACCAGACAGCACCAGTTAACCCGTTGGCTCAAAACACAGAGTACGTTGGCGCAGCGTTGGCTACGTTTATCCATGCTGTTAGGCCTGGCAAGCGGCATTTTGATCGTCGCCCAGGCCTGGCTGTTGGCCTCACTGCTCCATGCGCTGATTATTGAACATCAGCCCCGTGGCGAACTGGTTTCGTCGTTTATCTGGTTGGCCGCCACCTTTGCCCTGCGCGCCTTCCTGAGCTGGCTGCGCGAACGGGTTGGCTTCATCTGCGGGCAGGTCATTCGCCAGCGTATGCGTTCGCAGGTGCTGGATAAGCTGCAACAGCTTGGCCCCGCCTGGATCCAGGGCAAGCCCGCCGGGAGCTGGGCCAGCATCATCGTTGAGCAGATTGAGGATATGCAGGATTACTATTCCCGCTATCTGCCGCAAATGTATTTGGCCGTGTTTATCCCAGTGCTGATCCTGATCACCGTCTTCCCGATCAACTGGGCGGCCGGGTTTATCCTGCTGGCTACCGCCCCACTGATCCCGCTGTTTATGGCACTGGTCGGTATGGGTGCGGCCGATGCCAATCGCCGTAACTTTGTCGCGCTGGCAAGGCTCAGCGGCAATTTCCTCGATCGCCTGCGCGGCCTGGATACCCTGCGTCTGTTTAATCGCGGCCAGGCGGAAACCGATCACATTGCCAAATCCTCAGAAGATTTTCGCCAGCGCACCATGGAAGTGCTGCGTCTGGCCTTCCTCTCCTCCGCCGTGCTGGAGTTCTTCGCCTCGATTTCCATCGCCGTGGTGGCGGTCTATTTTGGCTTCTCCTACCTCGGTGAACTGGACTTTGGCAGCTATGGCATGGGCGTAACGCTGTTTGCCGGTTTTCTGGTGCTGATCCTGGCACCGGAGTTTTTCCAACCGCTGCGCGATCTGGGCGCCTTTTACCATGCCAAAGCCCAGGCCGTGGGCGCTGCCGAAGCGCTGGAAACCTTCCTGGCCGCCGAGGGCGAGCAGGTTGGCAATGGCTCTCAAACGCTAAATAGCGAAGAACCACTGACCATACGGGCACAGCAGTTGGAAATCCTCTCGCCCAATGGGATAGTGCTTGCAGGCCCCCTTGATTTTACCTTGCCTGCCAACCGGCGCATTGCCTTAGTCGGGCTTAGCGGTGCGGGGAAAAGTTCGTTGTTGAATCTGCTGCTGGGCTTCCTGCCCTATCGTGGCTCGTTGCTGATCAACGGCATCGAACTGCGCGAGCTGGATGCGGTTAACTGGCGTCAGCAACTGGGCTGGGTGGGGCAAAACCCCCATCTGCCAGCCCAAACTCTGCGGGACAATATTCTGCTCGGCTACCCACAGGCCAGCGAAACCCAATTGCAGCAGGCCGTCGAACAGGCTTACGTCAGTGAATTCCTGCCGCATTTACCGAAGGGATTGGCAACCGATCTGGGCGATGGCGCTGCCCGCCTTTCCGTTGGGCAAGCTCAGCGTGTGGCCGTGGCGCGAGCACTGCTCAGCCCCCGCCGCTTGCTGTTACTGGATGAACCTGCGGCCAGCCTGGACGCCCACAGCGAACGTTTGGTGATGCAGGCGCTTAATGCCGCCTCCCATCAGCAGACCACGCTGTTGGTCACGCACCAGTTGGAAGATACCGAAGATTATGACCAGATTTGGGTGATGGACAGCGGCAAAATCGTGCAGCAGGGCAACTACGCCACGCTGAGCGCCCAGCCCGGTCTGTTTGCCAAACTGATTGCACACCGCAGCGGGGAGCTATAATCATGCGCGTTTTGCTGCCATTCCTGGCGTTGTATCGCCGCCACACGTTTCTGATTTTACTGGGTATCGTGCTGGCTATCGTCACCCTGCTGGCCAGTATCGGCCTGCTGGCGCTGTCCGGCTGGTTCCTGGCCGCCTCTTCGCTCGCCGGGTTGGCGGGGTTGTATACCTTCAACTACATGCTACCGGCCGCTGGCGTACGGGGCGCGGCAATCTTCCGTACCGCCGGGCGTTATGCAGAACGGGTCGTCAGCCATGACGCCACTTTCCGCGTGTTGTCCCATCTGCGGGTATTTACCTTCCGCAAGATCCTGCCGCTGTCACCGGGTGGTATTGCCCGCTTCCGTCAGGCTGAGCTGCTTAACCGCCTGGTTGCCGACGTTGATACGCTAGATCACCTCTACCTACGCGTTATCTCGCCAATGGTCAGCGCTGCGGTGGTGATTGTGGTAGTCACCTTCGGCCTCAGTTGGCTGGATGTTCCGTTAGCCCTGACGCTGGGCGGAATATTGTTATTGCTGTTGCTGGCCGTTCCGCCGGTCTTCTATCGCGCAGGTAAGCCCATCGGGGGAGAGTTGACCCTGTTACGCAGCCAGTACCGCACCGACCTGACCGCCTGGCTCCAGGGGCAGGCCGAACTGGTGGTGTTTGGTGCGCTGGACAGTTTCCGGCATAAGCTCAACGCAACCGAACAGCGCTGGCAGAGCCGTCAGTGGCAACAGGCTTCACTTGGGGGGATTGCCCAGGCGCTGATGATCCTGGCAAGTGGCCTCACCGTCACGCTATTGATGTGGCTTGCCGCTGCGGGGATCGGTGGCGATACCCAACCCGGGGCCCTGATTGCCCTGTTTGCCTTTGCCGCCCTGGCCTCTTTTGAAGCCATGATGCCCGTCGCCGCCGCGTTCCAACATCTGGGCCAGGTGATCGCTTCGGCGACCCGGGTCAAGCAGATCATCGATCAGCAACCGGAAGTCACCTTCCCTGCCAGTGGCCCAGCTTCACAGCCGGGCGCAGAACTGCAACTGAGCGAGGTGTCTTTCACCTATCCCGACCAGCCGCTGCCGGTGTTGAACAACGTGACGCTGAACATCGCCGCTGGAGAGCACATTGCGCTGTTGGGCCGTACCGGCTGTGGTAAATCGACCCTATTGCAATTGCTGACCCGCGCCTGGAATGCCGACGGCGGCCAAATCCTGCTCAACGGCCAACCATTGGCCAGCTATGATGAAGCTACGCTGCGCGCCATGACTACGGTAGTGAGCCAGCGGGTGCATATCTTCAGCAGCACGCTGCGTGAAAACCTGCGTATCGCCGCACCTGCGGCCAGCGATGAGGACTTAAACCTCGCACTGCAACAAGTTGGTCTGGATAAGCTGCTGGAAAATGAGGGGCTGAATGCCTGGCTGGGTGAAGGTGGCCGCCAGCTTTCCGGTGGTGAGCAACGCCGTCTGGGCATTGCCCGTGCCCTGCTGCATCAAGCCCCGCTATTGCTGCTTGATGAGCCAACCGAAGGACTGGATGCCGAAACCGAACAACAGATCCTGGCCCTGCTCCGCCAGCATTGCCGCGGCAAGACGTTAATTCTGGTGACTCACAGACTCTATGGGCTGGAGCATTTCGATCGCATCTGCGTAATGGATGGCGGCAGTATCGTGGAACAAGGCAGCCACGCGGCGCTAATGCGCCAACCTGGCCGCTACGCCCAATTCCACCAACGTATCAGTAATCTATCGCTGTAGAACCGCCTGTGGGCGACGCTAAGAGGTTTTATGCGCATTGTTAAGCTGTCATCGCAGTCTGTAGCGTTTCCCTCACCAGAGGCCGCCCTGCACGATCCTAACGGACTGCTGGCCATCGGTGGCGATTTGACGCCTGCGCGGCTGCTGGCAGCCTATGAGCGCGGGATCTTCCCCTGGTATTCGCCTGGGGAAGCCATCCTATGGTGGTCACCGGACCCTCGAGCGGTGCTGTTCCCAACGGATTACCATGTCAGCCGCAGCTTCAAGCGATTCCTGCGCAACCCGCCGTTCCGCATTACCCTCAATCATGATTTTGCCGCCGTGATCGCCGCCTGTGCATACCGCCCCGATGAAGGCACCTGGATCGGCGAGGAGGTACAGCGTGCCTATTTACAACTGCATCACCTTGGGCACGCCCATTCCATTGAGGTGTGGCAGGGGGAAGAGCTGGTCGGCGGCCTGTACGGTGTCGCCCAGGGAGCGCTGTTCTGCGGTGAATCGATGTTTAGCCGCACCACCAACGCATCAAAGTGTGCTTTATGGGAGTTTTGCCGCCATTTTGCCGCTTATGGAGGAGAATTGGTTGACTGTCAGGTGCTTAACGCTCACACTGCCCGGCTTGGAGCGAGAGAAATTCCCCGCCGCCAATTTTTGCAGCAGTTGAGCAACCTTCAGCGCAGGGTGTTAGCGCCGGAATGCTGGACAGCGCAAGTCATACCCCCACAGCTGGTTGAACTGCCCTCCCAAACTGACTAATTTTGTGGAATCGGTGCATTGTTCACCGACACTCCTTTACATAATGTGGGTTTTTCGGCATTATCTTGCCGGTTAAAAACTAAGGTAGTTACACCTAGAGGATTCGATGGCCAAAGAAGACAATATTGAAATGCAGGGCACCGTTCTTGATACGCTGCCGAACACCATGTTCCGTGTTGAATTGGAAAACGGGCACGTGGTTACCGCTCATATCTCCGGTAAAATGCGCAAAAACTATATCCGCATCCTGACGGGTGACAAAGTCACTGTAGAGCTGACCCCGTACGACCTGAGCAAAGGCCGCATTGTCTTCCGTAGCCGTTAATCGGCTCACCCGTCGCCAGCCACTGGCGACACCGAGGATGTGATCCCTCAAAAGAGCCCTTTCCGTTTACCCCCGCAGCAACGTTCTCCACCGAGTTGTGTTGGCGCAGGTAAACTGAGAGGGCTCACTCATTTTGTTGAGGCGAATCTGTTCGCCCCGACCTGGTTCAATTTCGTAGGCCGTGAAATTCACGTATAAAAAAAGCGATGCCAAGGCATCGCTTTTTCGTTACCAGCCTACCGCTTAGTGCACCGCACCTTCATCCGCTTTACGCTTCTGCGCGCTGAGGAAGTGGTAAGTCAGCTGTTTCTTGTCTGCGTCCAGCTCGACTTTCACCGAGCCGCCGTCCACCAGTGAGCCAAACAGCAGTTCGTTGGCCAGCGGTTTTTTCAGGCTTTCCTGCATCACACGCGCCATTGGACGAGCGCCCATCGCACGGTCATAGCCTTTCACCGACAGCCAGTCACGCGCTTCGTCGCTCACTTCCATCGACACGCCCTTCGCATCCAGCTGCGCCTGCAGTTCGACGATAAACTTGTCGACCACCTGCTGGATCACCGCAGGAGACAGATGGTTGAACCAGATGACGTTGTCCAGACGGTTACGGAATTCTGGCGTAAACACCTTCTTGATCTCGTCCATCGCGTCGATGCTGTTGTCCTGTTCGATCAGGCCAATCGATTTGCGTTCGGTTTCACGTACCCCGGCGTTGGTGGTCATCACCAGGATCACGTTACGGAAGTCTGCTTTACGGCCGTTGTTATCGGTCAGCGTCCCGTTGTCCATCACCTGCAACAGCAGGTTGAACACGTCCGGGTGCGCTTTCTCGATTTCATCCAGCAGGACCACCGCGTGCGGATGTTTGATCACCGCATCGGTCAGCAGGCCGCCCTGGTCGTAACCGACGTAGCCCGGAGGTGCGCCAATCAGACGGCTGACGGTATGACGTTCCATATATTCGGACATATCAAACCGCAACAATTCGATATCCAGCGCCTTCGCCAGCTGCACGGTAACCTCGGTTTTCCCTACCCCGGTCGGCCCGGCGAACAGGAAGGACCCCACCGGCTTGCGATCCTGGCCCAGACCGGCACGGCTCATCTTGATCGCTTCGGTCAGCGCCTCGATGGCCGGATCCTGGCCAAACACCAGCATTTTCAGGCGGTCGCTCAGGCTTCTCAGCACGTCGCGATCGCTGGCAGAGACGGTCTTTTCCGGGATACGCGCAATACGTGCGACCACGGATTCAATATCCGCCACGTTGACCGTTTTCTTACGCTTGTTCACCGGCAGCAACCGGCTACGCGCACCAGCCTCATCGATCACGTCGATTGCCTTGTCCGGCAGATGACGGTCGTTGATGTATTTCACCGACAGCTCTACCGCAGCACGAACCGCTTTAGCGGTGTAACGCACATCATGGTGCGCTTCATACTTGGTTTTCAGACCATTGATGATCTGAATGGTCTCTTCCGGCGTCGGCTCGGTAATGTCTATTTTCTGGAAGCGACGCGCCAGCGCACGGTCTTTTTCGAAAATATTGCTGAACTCCTGATAGGTGGTGGAACCAATCACCCGGATCTTGCCGCTCGACAGCAGCGGTTTGATCAGGTTGGCGGCATCCACTTGCCCACCGGAAGCCGCACCGGCACCGATGATGGTGTGAATTTCGTCGATAAACAGGATGCTGTTCTTATCCTGCTCCAGCTGTTTGAGCAGCGCCTTGAAGCGCTTCTCGAAATCGCCACGGTATTTGGTGCCCGCCAGCAATGAGCCAATATCCAGCGAATAGAGGGTGCAGTCTGCCATCACCTCTGGCACGTCGCCCTGCACGATCCGCCAGGCCAGCCCTTCGGCAATGGCGGTTTTACCTACGCCGGATTCCCCCACCAGCAGCGGGTTGTTTTTACGGCGGCGGCACAGCACCTGAATGGCGCGCTCCAGTTCACGGTCACGGCCAATCAGCGGATCGATACCGCCGACGCGGGCCAGTTGGTTGAGGTTGGTGGTGAAGTTTTCCATACGGTCTTCCCCTCCAGGCTGCTCTTCGTTTACCGGGTTTTCCGCATTAGGTGCCTGGCCCGGCTCATCTTTACGTGTACCATGTGAAATGAAGTTCACCACGTCCAGACGGCTGACGTCGTGTTTACGCAGCAGGTATGCCGCCTGGGACTCCTGTTCGCTGAAGATCGCCACCAACACGTTGGCACCGCTCACTTCGCTCCGGCCGGAGGACTGCACGTGGAATACCGCACGCTGCAGTACACGCTGGAAGCTGAGCGTCGGCTGAGTATCGCGCTCCTCTTCGCTGGTGGGCAGCGTTGGTGTGGTTTGTTCGATAAAGGCTTCCAGCTCCTGGCGTAACGCGGCCAGATCCACCGTACAAGCCTCGAGCGCTTCGCGCGCGGCAGGGTTGCTGAGTAACGCCAGCAACAGGTGCTCCACGGTCATAAACTCATGTCTGTGCTCGCGCGCTCTGGCGAAAGCCATGTTGAGACTGAGTTCCAATTCTTGATTGAGCATAGGCACCTCCCCAATAGATTGCCTTTTCAGGCTTTTTCCAGCGTACAGAGCAACGGATGCTCATTCTCCCTTGCGTAACGGTTCACATGGACCACCTTGGTTTCCGCGACCTCAGCGGTGAAAACACCGCAGATCGCCTTGCCTTGATAGTGGACCGTGAGCATCAGTTGCGTTGCACGTTCAATATCATAAGAAAAGAACTTTTGCAGAACGTCAATCACAAATTCCATCGGTGTGTAATCGTCGTTGTTAAGTATAACTTTATACATTGACGGCGGTTTTACCGCATCGATTTGTTTTTCTTCGGCCAAGTGTTCAATATTTAGCCAATCGTTGCTATTGCCCATTGCTGCTCATCTTCTCTGCCATGCCTCAGTATATGGGGCCATGTTCGGGTTATTCAAACGGGAGTATCAAGACTATTTTACCATCTTCGCGGTTAACGTGCCGCAGCACAACGCGATTAATCACCCTTATCGCGGCCACAATTTGTTACCAAACCATGTCAATAGCGTTAACTACTTCAAACTTTGGTGAACTGCCCGACGCGGTCATTGGCCGATCCCTTGACGTGTTGATCATTTGCTCTAGAGTGTAATTTTGTGAGTTGTTGGTCTTTTGACCAGTTGGTACTCACCTGGATCAGTTATTCATCTCATTTTAAAAATAGCATTGCGAGGGATGTAGCAACATGGAGACGGGTACTGTTAAATGGTTCAATAACGCCAAAGGGTTCGGCTTTATCTGCCCGGAAGGCGGCGGTGAAGATATCTTCGCGCATTATTCAACAATTAAAATGGATGGCTACCGAACGTTGAAAGCGGGCCAACAGGTCAGGTTCGACGTACATCAAGGGCCGAAAGGGAACCACGCGAGCCTGATTATGCCGCTGGAAAGCGAGGCAATGGCCTAAACGCTCCCCTTCAGCCACTTCTGCACTGTCAACTCAAAATGCCAGCCGCCATACGGCTGGCATTTTATTTTTGCCGTTACTCGCGCGCCAAGGCGTCAATCGGATTCAAGCGAGCAGCACTGCGTGCCGGCAGATAGCCGAACACCACGCCAATACCGGTGGAACACAAGAACGCACTTAGCAAGGCGACCGGCGGGAAGCTGATCTGCCAGCCCGGCATCACCAATTGCACCAGCAGGCCAATCGCGAACGACAGCGCGATCCCCAGCGCGCCCCCTACCAGGCAGACCAGCACCGCCTCGATCAGGAACTGTTGCAGGACATCGCCAGAGCGCGCCCCCACCGCCATGCGAATGCCGATTTCACGCGTCCTTTCCGTTACCGAGACCAGCATGATATTCATCACCCCAATCCCGCCAACCACCAGCGAAATCACCGCCACCAGGGTCAGGAACAGTTGCAGCGTGCGGGTGGTTTTCTCCGCGGTTTGCACCAGGCTGTCCATGTTGTAGGTGAAGAAGTCTTTCTTGCCGTGGCGCAGCGTCAGCAACCGCGTCAACTGCTGTTCCGCTTCCTGGCTGTTATAGCCCTCACGGATACGCACGGTGATCGAGTCAAAATAGTCATTGCCCATCAGGCGATTGGCCATCGTGCTATAGGGCACCCATACGCTCAGCGCCTTGCTGCTGCCGAACATCGACTGCTTTTCCTTAGCCACACCAACCACCGTGGCTGGCATATTGCCGATCAGGATCACCTCACCCACCACGTTTTTTTTATGCGGGAACAGCCGCCGCTGGGTATTGGCATCGATCACCACCACCTGCGCCTGGGATTGCACCTGTAGGGCATCGATGCCTACCCCCTGGGAAAGCGTCATGCCGTAAACTCGGAAAAATTGTTCACCGACGCCCGCGACGTTGGCGGCCACATCAATATTGCCAAACCGTAGCCGCATGCTGCTGCTGATATTCGGCGAAAGCGCACTGACATAGGGTTGTTCACGCAACGCGCTTAGATCGCCATACTTCAACGCCTGGCGGAAGCTGGGATCGTCATCACCAAAGTCTTTGCCGGGATAGATGTCCACGGTGTTGGTGCCAATGGATTTGATGTCTGCCAGGATCATCTGCTTGGCCGCGTCGCCGATCACCAGGATCGAGACCACCGAGGCAATGCCGATGATGATCCCCAACATGGTTAACGCCGTGCGCATCTTGTTGGCTGCCATAGCACGCCAAGCCATCACCAACGCCTCACGGAAACGGCCAGCTACCTGCTGCCAGGAAGGCGCTGGCGCAGCCATATCCAGCATTTTGGCCTGCGGGTTACCCTGCGCCTGTGGCCGAGAGTCGGCGATGATTTCGCCGTCGCGGATTTCGATAATCCGCTCTGCCTGCTGTGCTACCGCCGGATCGTGCGTGACGATAATCACCGTGTGCCCCTGCTCACGCAGTTGCTTGAGGATCGTCATCACCTCTTCACCGGAATGACTGTCGAGCGCACCGGTCGGTTCATCCGCCAGGATCACCTGACCACCGTTCATCAAAGCCCGCGCAATACTGACACGCTGCTGCTGCCCCCCCGAAAGCTGGCTTGGCCGGTAGGTGATACGTTCCCCCAGCCCCAGACGTTGCAACAAGGCCGCCGCCCTTTCGCGCCGTGCTGCCTTGCCCAGCCCGGCATAAACCGCAGGCACCTCCACGTTATGCGCCGCACTCAGATGGGGTAGCAGATGATAGCGTTGGAAGATAAAGCCAAAGTGCTCGCGCCGCAGCTGGGCCAGCGCATCGCCATCAAGCGTTGCCACATCCTGCCCGGCCACACGGTAAGTCCCGGCGCTGGGCTTGTCCAGGCAGCCGAGAATGTTCATCAGCGTCGATTTACCGGAGCCAGAAGCCCCCATAATCGCCACCATCTCACCAGCGTTGATGCGCAGACTGACGTTTTTCAGCACGTCTATGGTCTGGTCGCCGGAGAGGTAGCTACGCCGGATATCACTCAGTTCTAACAGTGCCGTCATCAGCTGGCCTCCGCGCCGCCGCGGCTGACAATCACTTCTTCACCGGCCTGCAACCCACTGACAATCTGCACATCCACATTGTTGCGAATGCCGATCGTAACTTCGCGCTTCTCTTCCTTGCCCTGTTTCAGTACCGAAATGTGGTAACGGTTATCGGCGATCTGATCCCCCAATGCCGCCAGCGGGATCACCAGCGCATCGCTGACGCCAGCCAGTTGAATATGCACCTGCGCGGTCATTTGCAGACGCAGCAAGCCCTGTGGGTTTGGCACTTCGAAACGCGCATAATAGAAAATGGCATTGTTGACCTTCTCTGGCGTGGGCTGAATGTCTTTCAGCTCGCCGTCAAAGCGTTTGCTCGGATCGCCCAGCACGGTAAACCAGGCTTTCAACCCCGGCTTGAGGTGGATCACGTCCGCCTCGGAAACCTGGGCCTTCACCATCATGCTACTCATGTCTGCCAACGTCAGAATGTTGGGCGCTTGCTGCGCGGCGATCACCGTCTGGCCCTGCAAGGTGGTGATCTGCACCACATCACCGTCCATCGGCGCTTCGATACGGGTATAAGCGAGATTGATCTTGGCGGTATCCAGGCTGGCCTGATTTTTGGCGATCTGTGCTCTGGTGGTTTCAACCTGCGCTTTTTTTACCGCCAGCTCAGTGGTGAATTTATCCAAATCCTGGCGCGACACCGCCTGCACCTTGGCCAGTTCGCGGTTACGCTGCAAGGTCACCGCCGCAAGTTGTTGCTCTGCCAAAGCCTGTTGCAGCTGGGCTTGCAGTTGCTGCAGCGTGGCTTCGCCTTCGCGAATGCTGTTTTGTGCCTGTTCGGGATCGATAATGCCGAGCAGTTGGCCTTTTTGCACCTTATCGCCAATCTCGACCTTCAGGCTCTCCAACTGTCCGCTGACCTGAGCCCCCACATCAACCTTACGCACCGCGTCCAGTTGGCCGGTTGCCAATACGCTTTGCTCCAGATCGCGTTTAGCGACCTTGACGGTTTTAAACTCCACCGGAGCCGGATGGCTAAAGTGCCAATAAGCCACAACGGCAAGCACCACCAGAACGGTGCACACCAGCAACCCACGTTTCTTACTTTTGAATAACCACGTCAATGTTTGTTCCTACCTATTTCCTGTCATTCTCAGGCTGCCAACCATGGCAACCCAAGTAAATTAGCATGTTGCGTTTCTGATAACTAAACCAAGGCTCAACGTATTTCGAGCAAGGCAATTTTGCCGTACCGTATTGAACTTCTGTTTAGTGAAGCCTTGATGAAATAGTCATTTAGACACAGACCAGGATTTCATCATGTCTCAGCTCAGCTATCCACTCATATCGGCCAAACCGGCCAGCCAACTGATGACGGCACTGATCAACGGCGAGAAAGTGCCCAGCAATGCCTGGAAAAAAACGTCATTCCGCCTTAAGTTTCTTGGCCGTTCGCTACTCTGCTGGCCCACGACTCGCAGCCTGCTCAATACGCTGGCCGCCAACCCGCTGCTGGATGAGATTTTAAGCGCACAACCCAATCTACCCTGCAAACTGCATCGCCCCTATCTGGCGAACAACATGAGCCGCATCGACCGTCTTTTTGCCCTGCGCGATCACTACGATCTGCTCTCTCAACGCATGCCGCTGAAGGTGCACCTCGGCCAACTGGGTAGCCATCCCTTTACCTTAAGCCGTGCACAGGACAAAAATGGCGAGCAGATCTGCCTGCAACTGGCCTCTCTGGACCACTTGAATAAAGAGGGTGAAACGACCCTGCTGTTGCGCAATAGCCAAGGGATCATGCTGGCTGAAATGACCTTCACCTTGATGAATTACCAGCAACAACCCACGTTATTTATCGGCGGTATGCAAGGCGCCAACTCCACGGTGCCGCACGCTGAGATCCAGAATACGACCAAAGCCTGCCACGGCCTGTTTCCAAAACGCCTGGTGTTGGAAGGCATTTGCCACCTGGCCCAACAGCTGGGGATCCGGCAGTTGATCGCGGTAGGCAACACCACCCATATTTACCAGAACTGGCGCTACCACCACAAAAAGAAAAGCCAGCTGCATGCCGATTACGATCAGTTCTGGCTTTCCATGGGCGGCAAGCAACTCGATAACGGCTATTTCCTGTTACCCGAGCGCATTGGCCGCAAGCCGATGGAAACCATCGCCAGCAAAAAACGCGCGGAATATCGCCGCCGTTACCAGTTACTGGATGAGCTTCAACAGGGGATTAGCAAACACTTTTCTTAATCCGCCCGGCCCCGCGCCAGCCACATCACGCGGGAGAACATTTTCTTCAACAACGGTGGCACCGAGTCGGTGCCCCACGCCCCGGCCTGCATGGCCACCTCAATCGCCAGATCGGGTTTTGAAGTGTGATGTACCGCTTTGATGATCACCTTACGCACCGGCATCTGTACCTTTAGCGGTACCGAAGCCACCCGGTGATAAACCGAGCTGAATCCCTCCCGATACATGAAATGTTCCATATCCGGCGCAGGCAGTGCGGTCAAACGATCGCGCTCGTTATCCTCGTGGTTATCCAGCATGCTGCGCACGGCATTGGCATATTTCTTCCCGGCTTCGTCGCCATCCACCAGGGCGTGCCATTCAATGCCCATGCGCCGGGCAAACTTCAGCAAGGGTTTCAGCCCGCATTGGGCAAACTCAATGACCCGCACACCTTCGGACTCGAAACGATAGCCACACTGGCGCGCCAGTTCGTTAAGCAGCCAGACCTCGGTTTCCCCTTCCACCAGCAGCCAGCAGCGGGCAAACAGCGAGGCGGGCCGGTTAAAGCGGATATGGAACGCTATGCGCCGCCCATCCTCCGCACTTAGCCCCTTTGGCCCGAGGCGATAGGTGGCAACCCGGGCCGATTCGCGCACCAGGCGGCAAATATGCTCCACCGGCACCAGCGACACCAGCTCGCTGGAGTTGGTGGTGGTAATACGTTGCAACGGCATCTGGTTGAGCAACCCCCAGGCTACCGACAGCATGATGGGATGCAAGCGCGTTTCCGGGTCTTCTACCAGCAATAATGGCCGTGCATGGGGATCGAGTTTTACGTTTCCCTTGGCCTGCAGTAACGTAGAGAACATCCCCAGCAGGATCAGTCGCATGCTGCGGCTGTTAGGTTCGGCAATCATGCGGTTGATGCTGTCTAGCGATCGCCACGCCTGTTGTTCCGGTTGGCGACGATGGCGAGGCCCGGCAATCTGCGAACCTTGCTCGGCAAAATAGTGTTCAAGCAGTTGCTGCATCGCCGCCAGGCCCTGCCGTAGTTCGGCATTAGTCAACTTTTGCGGATTGCGCACCAGTTCGCGCGTCAGTTGATCCAACTGCTGTGCCAAGGCTTCGTTATCGGCAGGGAGACGATCGCTGAGTGAGCTGGGCCGCAGGCGGCGAATAAAGCGCGCATCACGCAGCCGCAGCACCGGATGAATACGGATCAGGGCGTGCACCAGTTGATCGATATGGTGCAGGTGCAAAGCGTTGCCCTCGGCATCAAGAAAACGCCGCCAGGTGCATACCGTGCCATCATCGTCTAATTCTCCCACACAGCAGTAGTGAATGCGGCTCAGGTTATCTTCCCCCTTCGACCAAAGCGGCGAAAGATGGCGATAGCGCGGCAGATGCGCATGGCCGGTATCCTTTTCACAAAAAGTGAAGATAATCTGCAAATGACGATCTTTGGCCGCTTCGTCGCCAGGCGGGAAGTAAAAATCTTTGGCTTCAAAGCGATACAGCGTCTGTTCGGGGGCCAGCAAAAAGGTCATGGCGTCCAGCAGGCTGGACTTGCCCCAGGCATTTTCCCCAAGTAGCACGGTATTATCATCCAGCGTCAGTGAAAGCCGGTTGATACCGCGGAATCCTACAATCTCAATACGCTCCAGGTACATCTGCTGACTCCTTTATTCGCCTGATACCTTGAGGATGAGCAATAAAGCCATTACAGGTCAAGCAGACATTACCACCGCGTGCTGCAAACCGCGTAAATCCGCCACTTTACTCCGCCGCCCATTTTGGTTAGCGTGTGGGGTTTGCCGTATTATCCCAACTTAAAGGACGCTAGTTTCACATGTATTCAGGACTGCTGATTATACTGATACCGCTGATTGTCGGTTATCTTGTCCCCTTGCGTAGCGTCACCCTGATCCGGGCCATTAACCGGCTGCTGAGCTGGATGGTGTATGTGATCCTGTTCATTATGGGGATCAGCCTGGCATTCCTGGAAAACCTCAGCAGCAACCTGATGCTGATCTTTCAGTACACCCTGGTGTTTTTTCTGTGCATTTTCTGCGCCAATCTTCTGTGGTTATCGCTGTTTGAACGCCGCCGCCCCTGGCACAGTACTCACAAGCAAGAAACATTGCCTTCACGCCTGCATATGGCGTTGGAATCCCTGAAGCTCTGTGGAGTGGTGGTGGGTGGCTTTGCCTTGGGACTCACCCAGTGGCACTGGCTGCAATTTGCTGGCCAAGGCAGTGAATATGCCCTGCTGTTTCTGTTGCTTCTGGTGGGCGCACAGTTACGCAACAGTGGGATGACGCTACGCCAGATTGCCCTCAATCGCCGTGGCATGATGGTCGCCGTGGTGGTGGCGCTCAGTTCGCTGGCGGGTGGTGCAGTGGCCGCACTGCTGCTGGGGTTGCCGCTGAAAGCCGGTTTGGCGATGGCTTCGGGTTTTGGCTGGTACTCCCTTTCCGGCATCCTGATCACCGACGCCTATGGCCCAGTGATGGGCAGCGCCGCCTTCTTCAACGATCTGGCTCGTGAGCTGGTGGCAATAATGCTGCTCCCTACGCTGGTGCGCCGTAGTCGCTCCTCTGCGTTAGGTTTATGTGGTGCCACTTCGATGGATTTCACCCTGCCGGTTCTGCAACGCAGCGGCGGGATAGAAATGGTGCCTCCCGCCATCGTGCACGGATTCTTGCTGAGCCTGTTGGCTCCGGTGTTAATCGCCCTGTTCTCCTGACGCCCACGGGCGCGGCTCGCCGCGCCTGCTGTCAAAGCGTAATAATTCCCATCCGCACGCCAACTTGTTCTAAATCAAACTTTGTTAAAGTTGTATCACAAAAGCCTTTTTAAGGTTGCGTCATCGATCTATGCTTCAAAACAAGCATTATAAATGCAACTTTAAAAAAGGAAGCGATTATGTTCTGTGTGCAATGTGAACAAACCATCCGGACACCGGCAGGTAACGGCTGCTCCTACGCTCAAGGGATGTGCGGCAAAACGGCAGAAACCTCCGACCTGCAGGATCTGTTGATAGCGGCGCTGCAAGGGCTCTCTGCCTGGGCCTTGCAGGCGCGTGCATTGGGTATTATCGATCATGATGTCGACAGTTTCTCCCCACGCGCCTTCTTCTCTACGCTGACCAACGTTAACTTCGATTCCGAACGCATTATCGGCTATGCACGTGACACCATTGCCCTGCGTGACTCGCTGGCGGTTCGCTGCCGCCTGCTCGATGCCAGTGTGCAGGTCGATCACCCACTGGCCCAGTTGCAACTGGCCGGCAACGATATGCCTGCGCTGTTGCAACAGGCTGCGCAGTTTGCCCTCAATAAAGATAAAGCCGAGGTAGGCGACGATATCCACGGCCTGCGGATGCTGTGCCTGTACGGCCTGAAAGGGGCCGCCGCCTATATGGAACATGCCCATGTGCTGGGCCAGTTCGACAACCAGATCTATGCCGATTACCACGCCTTCATGGCCTGGCTGGGTACCCAACCGAGCGATCTGGACACCCTGCTGAACAACTCGATGGCCATCGGCAAAATGAACTTCAGCGTGATGGCTATTCTGGATCGCGGCGAAACCGGTGCCTTTGGCGACCCACAGCCGACCACGGTCAACGTGCGCCCGGTGGCGGGCAAGGCGATCCTGATCTCCGGACACGACCTGAAAGATCTGCGCTTGCTGCTGGAACAGACCGCAGGCACCGGCGTCAACGTGTATACCCACGGCGAAATGTTACCGGCCCATGGCTATCCAGAGCTGAAAAAATTCCCGCACCTGGTGGGTAACTACGGCAGTGGCTGGCAAAATCAGCAGACCGAATTTGCCAAATTCCCGGGTTCGATCGTCATGACCTCCAACTGCATTATCGATCCGAACGTCGGCAACTATGGCGATCGCATCTGGACGCGCAGCATCGTTGGCTGGCCTGGTGTCAACCATCTGGAAGGGGATGATTTCAGCACCGTGATCGCTCAAGCTCAGCAGTTGGCTGGCTTCCCTTACAGCGAAATCGAACAACTGATCACCGTCGGTTTTGGCCGCCAGGTACTGCTCGGCGCCGCCGATACCGTGGTTGATCTGGTAGTACAGAAAAAACTGCGCCACGTATTTCTGGTGGGTGGCTGTGACGGCAGCCGTGACGAACGCAGCTATTTCACCGATTTTGCCCGCAGCGTGCCGCAAGATTGCCTGATCATGACGCTGGGGTGCGGTAAATACCGCTTCAACAAGCTGGACTTCGGCACGCTGGAAGGGCTACCGCGCCTGCTGGACGTTGGCCAATGTAACGATGCCTACTCCGCCGTGATGCTGGCGGTCAAACTCGCCGAGAAAGTCGGTGGCACGGTCAACGATCTGCCGCTCAGCCTGGTGCTGTCGTGGTTCGAGCAGAAAGCGATCGTCATTCTGCTGACGCTGCTGTCGCTAGGGGTGAAAAATATCGTCACCGGCCCAAGCGCCCCGGCCTTCCTGACCGACAATCTGTTGGCGGTGCTGAATGAAAAATTCGGCCTGCGTTCGGTCACCACCGTAGAGCAGGATATGCAAACCCTTCTCGGCTAAGGCCGTTGTTCCGGGGCTGCCCATCGCGGCGGCCCCGTTTGTTTTGAGGTGCCCCATGAGCCAACCCAGCCCACTTTGCCCCAACCCGATGCAGGTGCACTCGCTGCAACAGGAAACCGCCGACGTCTGGACGCTGAACCTGATCAATAACGACTTTTATCCTTATCAGCCCGGTCAGTTTGCATTGGTCAGCATTCGCGACAGTGCAGACACGCTGCGAGCCTATACCCTCTCCTCTTCGCCCGGCCTGAGTCCTTTTATCAGCATCAGCGTACGTTGTCTGGCGGATGGCCTCGGCTCACGCTGGCTGACGAAAGAGGTCAAACCTGGCCAAACGCTCTGGTTATCAGACGCCCAGGGAGAATTCAGCTGCGTGCAACACCCCAGCGATCGCTACCTGATGCTGGCTGCCGGCTGTGGCGTCACGCCGATCATGTCGATGTGCCGCTGGCTGGTGGTGAACAAGCCGCAATGCGATATCCGGGTGATCTTTAACGTCCGCACCCCGGCCGATGTGATTTTTGCCGCACAGTGGCAACGGCTATGCGCCGCCCATCCGCAATTGCAACTGACATTGATGGCAGAGCAGGATGCGCAGCCCGGCTTCCTGTCTGGCCGCATCAATGAACAGGTGCTGCAACAGGCCGCGCCGGACATCAGCTCACGCATCGTGATGACTTGCGGCCCTGCCCCTTACATGCAACAGGTTGAGCAGCTTTGTCTGGCGCTCGGTGTCCCCGCTGCCAACTTCCATCAGGAACAGTTCCACACCTCGGCAAAGCTGGATGATGGGAAAAACGAACAATTAACATTGCGCATCGGTCAGCCGCTGCGTGAATTCCGCGTACCGGTCGGCAGCACCTTGCTCGCCGCTTTAGAAGCCCATAAATTACCGGTCAATGCCGCCTGCCGGGCTGGCGTTTGCGGCTCGTGCAAAACCCGTATTATCGACGGCCAATACACCACCACCAGCACCATGACGTTAACCCCGGCGGAAATCGAGCAGGGTTACGTGCTAGCCTGTAGCTGCCAGCTACAAAGTGACGTCACCCTCGCCTGAAGCTTTGCCCCATCTTCCCGATGGGGCACATATCGGTAAGCGTATTCCCTGATGCCCTTCTACACTTTCTGTTTGCCTTTAATCGGGCGAGTACCCCTCATTTTGGATAATGACTGGAGGAACTATGAAGCAAACAGTAGCCACGCTGATCGCCAAAACGTTGGAACAGGCCGGGGTAAAACGGATCTGGGGCGTCACCGGCGATTCGCTCAACGGCCTGAGTGACAGCCTGCACCGGATGGGAACCATCGCCTGGATGGGCACCCGCCACGAAGAAGTCGCCGCCTTTGCCGCCGGTGCCGAAGCGCAGCTCACCGGCCAACTGGCGGTCTGCGCAGGCTCCTGCGGCCCGGGCAACCTGCACCTGATCAACGGCCTGTTCGATTGCCACCGCAATCACGTCCCGGTGCTGGCTATCGCCGCCCATATTCCTTCCAGCGAGATCGGCAGCGGCTACTTCCAGGAGACTCACCCGCAAGAGCTGTTCCGCGAATGCAGCCACTACTGCGAGCTGGTGTCCAATCCAGAGCAACTGCCGCGAGTGCTTGAGATCGCCATGCGCAAAGCGATCCTCAACCGGGGTGTCTCAGTGATCGTGCTGCCGGGGGATGTCGCTCTGCAAATGGCCCCAGAAGATGCCAGCCTGGTGTGGCATACGCCTGCGCACCCACTGATGCAGCCACCGATGAGCGAACTACAAAAGCTGGCAGAAACGCTGAACAGCGCCAAAAATATCACCCTGATGTGCGGCAGCGGTTGCGCCGGATCGCATGACGAAGTCGTCAAACTGGCCGAACTGCTGCAGGCCCCGATTGTGCACGCCCTACGCGGTAAAGAGCACATCGAATGGGATAACCCTTACAGCGTCGGCATGACCGGGCTGATCGGTTTTTCCTCCGGCTACCACGCCATGATGAACGCGGATACCTTGGTGCTGCTAGGCACTCAGTTCCCTTATCGGGCGTTTTATCCTGGCAATGCCAATATCATTCAGATTGATATCAACCCCGGCAGCATCGGCGCCCATTGCCCGGTCAATATGGCTCTGATGGGCGATATCAAAACGACGCTCAGCGCCTTGCTGCCGCAATTGCAAGCCAAGAGCGACCGCAAATTCCTGGATAAGGCGCTGGAACATTACCGGGAAGCGCGTAAAGATCTCGACGGATTGGCTACAGCTAACGATGACCAGCCGATCCACCCACAATATCTGGCACAGCAAATCAGCAACTCAGCCACGGATGACGCCATCTTCACCTGCGATGTCGGCACGCCGACGGTGTGGGCAGCTCGGTATTTGAAAATGAACGGCAAACGCCGCCTGCTCGGTTCGTTCAACCATGGCTCAATGGCCAACGCCATGCCGCAGGCGATTGGTGCCCAGGCCACCGAACCGGATAAGCAAGTGATCGCCATGTGCGGTGACGGTGGCTTCACCATGCTGATGGGGGATTTTCTGTCGCTGGCGCAGTTGCAGCTGCCGGTCAAGGTGGTGGTATTCAATAACAGCGTGCTGGGCTTTGTGGCAATGGAGATGAAGGCCGGTGGCTACCTTACCGACGGCACCGATCTGCACAACCCGGATTTTGCCGCTATCGCCAATGCGGCAGGCATCAAAGGCATTCGGGTAGAAAAGGCCTCCGAGCTGGACGCGGCATTGCAGGAAATGCTGGCCCATCCTGGCCCGGCCTTGCTCGACGTGGTCACGGCCAAACAAGAGCTGGCGATGCCGCCGCAGATTAAATTCGAACAGGCTAAAGGGTTCAGCCTGTATATGCTGCGCGCCATCATCAATGGCCGGGGTGATGAAGTTGTCGAACTGGCTAAAACCAACTGGCTGCGTTAATCGCTTCTGGGGGCAATGAAGTTGGTTGTCCCCTGCATTTTCCGCTTTTGCCCCGCGCTAATCCGGTTATGATGAAAGCCACTTCCTCATCAGCTACCAAGGACCCGTATGCTTATCGATTTACGCAGTGACACCGTTACCCAACCTAGCGCAGAGATGCGCACCGCCATGGCGCAGGCTGACGTCGGCGACGACGTGTATGGCGACGATCCCACCGTCAACGCCCTCCAGGCTGAAGCGGTCAGACTCTCTGGTAAAGAGGCGGCATTATTCCTGCCTACCGGCACCCAGGCCAACCTGGTAGCCCTGCTGAGCCATTGCCAGCGTGGTGAGGAATATATCGTTGGCCAGCAGGCGCATAACTACAAATATGAAGCCGGTGGTGCCGCCGTACTGGGCAGCATTCAGCCACAACCAATCGAAGCCAATCCCGATGGCACGCTGCCGTTAGATAAAGTCGCCGCCGCCATCAAGCCTGATGATATTCACTTCGCCAAGACTCGTCTGCTAAGCCTGGAAAACACCATCAGCGGCCGCGTGCTGCCGCTGGAATATCTGCAACAGGCCTGGCAGTTCACTCGTGAGCACAAACTGGCTCTGCACATTGACGGCGCGCGCATTTTCAACGCGGCGGTGGCACTTAACGTACCGCTGAAAACCCTCGCCCAGTATTGCGACACCTTCACCATTTGTCTGTCAAAAGGCCTGGGTGCACCGGTTGGCTCCCTGCTATGCGGTAGCAAAGAGTTTATTCAACGTGCCAACCGCTGGCGCAAGATGACCGGTGGCGGAATGCGCCAGGCCGGTATTCTGGCGGCGGCCGGGCTCTATGCGCTGGAGCACAACGTCGAGCGGCTGAAAGAAGATCATGACAACGCCAAATGGCTCGAACAACAGCTACGTGACATTGGCGTAGATATTGCCGAACCGGGCGCACAAACCAACGTGCTGTACCTGCGCCAATCCCCGGAGCTGGCGGCCAAGCTCGGCCCCTGGATGCGCGAACGTGGTGTGTTGATCAGCGCCGGGCCGTTAACCCGTATCCTGACGCATCTGAACGTTAGCCGCCAGGATCTGCAAAAAGTCGTCGACCTATGGCAGGAGTTATTGCAGCAGCACGCTTGATTTTTTTGCAGTAACACCGGGAGGCCCCGCTTCCCGGTTCTCGCCAAACCCGTTATCTCAGCCTAGTTTCAAAACCTGAAGGGATATCATCTATGAGTCATAAATTGCGCCAGACGTTATTAGCTCTCACCCTCGCTAGCAGTGGAATGATGTTTACCTTGCCAGCCAGCGCCGCCTCAGCGCCGGCCCAACAGCAGACACAGGCTCCCGGCTATTACCGCATGATGTTGGGTAACCTGGAGGTGACAGCGCTGTATGACGGTTATACCCACCTTGCGACCAAGCTGTTCCACGGCGTCAGCGAGCCGGATATGCAAAAGCTGTTCGCCCGCATGTTTACCGACAGTAAGTCAGGCATACAGACTGCGGTTAACGCTTTTCTGGTGAATACTGGTACGCATCTGGTTTTGGTCGATGCCGGTACCTCGCAGTGTTTTGGACCAACCTTGGGGGCTATCAAAAACAACCTGCGCGCGGCAGGTTATCAGCCAGAGCAGGTTGATATGATATTGCTGACGCATCTGCACCCCGATCACGCCTGCGGCATCACCGATCAGGGCAAAGCCGCCTTCCCTAACGCTACTGTCTATGCCTCCAAGGCCGATGGCGATTATTGGCTGAGTAAAAAGATAGCGTCCAAAGCCCCGAAAGACGCGCAGCCGATGTTCAAAATGGCCCAGGACGCAGTGGCCCCTTATGTCGAACAGGGCAAGCTGAAATTGTACAGCCCTGGGGAGCAGTTACTTCCTGGGTTGGAAGTGATAGCGACACCGGGCCATACGCCTGGGCATACCTCTTACCTGTTCAGCTCCGGCGGCCAGAAACTGCTGTTGTGGGGGGATATCGTCCACAGCCACTCTTTGCAGTTTGCCAAACCTGAAGTCGCGGTGGACTTTGACACGGACTCCAAACAGGCGATCGCTACCCGGCAGAAGGTGTTTGCCGATGCGGCTGAAAACAAGCTGTGGGTTGGCGGAGCGCACTTACCGTTCCCTGGCCTGGGCCACGTACGCGTCGAAGGCAAAGGTTATGCGTGGGTGCCGGTTGAATATGCACCGGTGGTCGTTGGCGAGAAGAAACCTTAACGTAGATTGTTGACAACGGGCGGCGCATGCGGCGCCCGTTTAATGACGCATAGTGCGGTAACTCAAACCACCATCCGGCCATAGAGCCAGTAACCCACAACCAGTATCAGCAGCAGGTTCAGCACTACGCTGAGAATAAAATAGGTTTTGAACGGCTGTTTCTGCGTTTTATGACGGAACATCCGTTGCCCGATAATGGCCCCTATCCAACCGCCCAGCACGCCGAACAGCAGCAGGGTGATTTCCGGCACCCGTTGCCAACTTTTGCAGGCGGCCAGCTTATCAGCTCCGTAGATCAGCAGGGTCAGCAAGTTTACCAGCAGCAACCACGTCCACAGCGGAGCGGGAAAACACAGGCTGCCAGCCAGAGCAATTAGCAGCAGCAAATAACACAGGGAATTGATTTTCATCGGGCATGGGCTCGTTGCTTGATCGCCGCGTAGTGTGAACCGCCCTCCGTGCAGATGCAACCATTGATACCCATACATAAAGTGCATTTATCCCGCTAATTTGGCATCCTGTCGTTCATGCTCACATTAACATCAATAAACTAAGGCAGCGCAATGACCTCCCAACGTATTCTGGTTCTTGGAGCCAGCGGTTATATTGGCCAACACCTGATCCCCCGTTTGACCGAGCAGGGCCACGAAATCACCGCCGCAGCACGCCGTATAGAATGGTTGGAAGAGCAAAACTGGCCGCACGTAAGCTGCCGCTACGTGGATGTCTATCGCCCAGAAACGCTAACGGCGGCGCTATGGCATATCGATGCCGTTTACTACCTGATCCACGGCATGGGCGATGGCGATGATTTTATCGAAAAGGAACGCCAGGCGGCGGAGAACCTGCGCGATGCCTTGCGAGGATCCAACGTTAAACAGGTTATTTTCCTTGGCGCACTGCAACCAGAGGGCAATAGCTCCCCCCACCTCATCGCCCGTAAACTGACCGGCGAAATCCTGCGTCAAAGCGGCATTCCCGTCACCGAATTGCGCGCCAGTATCGTGGTTGGCCCTGGTTCAGCCGCGTTCGAGATTATGCGCGATATGGTCTATAACCTGCCGATCCTGACGCCACCGCGTTGGGTGCGGTCAAAATCGTCCCCGGTCGCACTGGATAACCTGCTCACTTACCTGACCGAGCTACTGCAACATCCGGCGCAGGAAAACCGGATTTTTGACGTGGCCGGGCCGGAGTACATCAGTTACCAAACCCTGTTCGAGCGCTTTATCAAGATCAGCGGCAAAAAGCGCTGGCTGATCCCGGTGCCGCTGCCGACACGCTTTATCTCGGTATGGTTTATCAGCATGATCACGTCTGTGCCAACCTCGATTGCCAGCGCGCTCATTCAGGGGCTGAACCATGACTTACCTGCCGATGGCAAACCGCTGCAAGCCTTGATCCCACAGCCACTACAAACCTTTGATGAGGCCGTGAAGGAGACGCTACGCCGCGAAGACGAGGTGGTCGACTCTGCCGACTGGGGTTACGATCCTGAAGCCCGAGCCCGCTGGCGCCCCGGTTATGGCTTCTACCCCAAACATGCAGGCTGTGAGGTGGATACCCAGGCTTCCAGCGAAGCGCTATGGCACGTCGTGCAGCAGTTGGGTGGTAAAGAGGGATACTTCTACGCCAACATTCTGTGGCAAATCCGCGCCCGCATGGACGATATGATCGGCAACGGCGTCGTTTATGGCCGACCGGAGCGTGACACCCTGGAAATCGGCGATCTGGTCGATGGCTGGAAGGTGATCACCAAGAAGCCATTACGGCAGCTGGCATTGATGTTCGGGATGAAAGCTCCGGGGCTTGGTCGCCTGACCTTCAGCATCAAAGACCTGGGCGATCGCCGCCAACTCGATGTCCGCGCCTGGTGGCATCCTGCCGGTTTCAGCGGGCTGTTATACTGGTTTGTCATGATGCCCGCCCACCTGTTTATTTTCCGTGGCATGGCCAAACGGATCGCCCAATTGGCCGAAGAGTACGATACCCAGCGTCCTCATTAGTCGAATTCTCGATCAACCGCACAGTTTGCTGCTGCGGTTAGGTCCTTTCTCATTGCATAGCGCACAAAATCACGAAAGAATGGCACCTTATTTGCTGGGGCGCGCTAAAACGCCCTCAGCATCCTGATTTTTGGTGAGAACAGAGTGAGTTATGAAGGTATTGGTCACCGGTGCAACCAGTGGGTTAGGCCGTAACGCCGTTGAATATCTCCGCCGCCAAGGCATAAAAGTACGTGCCACCGGGCGCAATCAGGCCATGGGTTGCCTGCTGGAAAAAATGGGTGCCGAGTTCATCCATGCCGATCTCACCAACCTGATCTCTTCACAGGCCAAAGCCATGCTGGCGGATGTCGACGTGCTGTGGCACTGCTCCGGTTTCACTTCCCCATGGGGCACGGAAGAAGCCTTCGAACTGGCCAACGTCCGCGCTACCCGCCGTTTGGGGGAATGGGCTGCGGCCTACGGTGTAGAACGGTTCATTCATATTTCGTCGCCGGCGATTTACTTTGATTATCACCATCACCGCAATGTGGATGAAGACTTCCGCCCGATTCGTTATGCCAACGAGTTTGCCCGCAGCAAGGCCGCCGGAGAACAGGTGGTGCAACAGTTGGCGCTGTCCAACCCGCAAACCCATTTCACCATCCTGCGCCCACAGGGGCTATTTGGCCCACACGACAAAATCATGCTGCCGCGCCTGCTGCATATGATCAAACATTACGGCAGCCTGCTGCTACCGCGTGGCGGGGATGCACTGGTCGATATGACCTATCTGGATAATGCGGTACACGCCATGTGGCTGGCCACCGTGAAGGAAGAGACTCCTTCTGGCCGGGCCTACAACATCTCCAACCAGCAAGCCTGCACGCTACGCACCGTGCTGCAACAGCTGATCGATGAGTTGGGCATGAAGTGCCGCATCCGCTCGGTGCCCTACCCGATGCTCGATATGATGGCTCGTGGCATGGAAAAGCTGGGCAGTAAAAGCGATAAAGAACCCGTGTTGACCCATTACAGCGTCGCCAAGCTCAATTTCGATCTGACGCTGAACACCACTCGCGCACAGCAGGAACTGGGTTATCAACCCGTGGTTTCGCTTGAAGAAGGCATTAGCCGTACTGCTCGCTGGTTGAAAGAGCACGGTAATCTGCACGGGCTATAACTAACCCCTCACCCCAACCCTCTCCCACAGGGAGAGGGAGCTGTTAGTCCCTGCACATTTGGTAGTAAAAAGATAATCTCAGCAAACTCGAACGGTCCCCTTCCATACGGAGAGGGAGCTGTTAGCCCCTGCACATTTGGCAGTAAAAAGATAATCTCAGCAAACTCGAACGGTCCACTATGGGAGAGCGTGAGGGCATTTCTTTTGGCGTTAGCGCATAGCTCCGTATTTGCTTAGCAACGCCTCTATAATCGCCTCGCTTTCTGCATCTGGCTCACCGCGATAATCGCTGGGCCGGAAATGCATCTGAAACGCCGCTACCAGATTCCGCTGCTGCTTGGCATCCCATGTAGGATCAACGCCATAGCCGTAGCGCGCCAGCTTTTCCAACAGTGATGCCATCGCCACCGGCTCATGCTTATCACGGCCTGCCAGGTAACGTTCCACCTCCCGCTCATCCGGCCAGGCACCAATACCTGCCTGCGCCAGCTGTTGCCATGGGAAGAGAGGGCCAGGATCCTGTTTGCGCTGCGGGGCGATATCGCTATGCCCTACCACGTCCGTCGGTTGCAGCGCGTAACGCTGTACAATATCGCGGCTAAGTTGGATCAGTAACGCAATTTGCTCCGGCGTATAGGGCTGCCAGTCCGTCTCCAGCAAGTTACGCGTAAAGCCCTGATTGACGATTTCAATACCGATCGAGGTATCATTCAAATTGGTTCGCCCACGCCAGTTGCTGGCTCCGGCATGCCAGGCACGCATCTCTTCTGGCACCAGTTGATAGGCCAGCGGTTTCCCGTCTTGCAATGGCGGGTGGGCAGGGAGTAAATAATGGGCGCTGACGTGTTCGTCCGTCAGCGTTTTCAGCGATGAGTGAAAGTCTTCTGCGGTGTAATGCATCACCAGGAAACGAATACGCTGATCGGCCCCCGGTGCCTGATGCAGGGTTTCCAACTGATAGCTGCCGTGATCCACCAGCGTGCTGGTGGATTGCTGTTGGCAACCCGTCAAAACGCCAATGGCGGCGATCCACAACCACTTGACCACAGTATGCTCCTTTCCGCAGTGATGCGCCGCCATCAGGGGATGACCGAGTCTGGTACAGTCTCAGCCGCTTGCAAGGTTTGCATCAGCTTGCGTCTATCGTAATAACACTTGCCCCACGACGCCAGGCAGGACGCCCCTAGCGCGCCTTCAATCGAATCATAAATGGGATCGAACTCGCCACTAAAGAAACTAAACAACACCCTTCCTAGCGTGGCGGCTCCACCAATCAGCAACCAGGTCATCACCTGGGTTAGTTGGCTGATTTTCAGTTGCAGTTCACTGCTTCCCTGCTCGGTATTTTTCATTTCACTTCCTGGTTATCTCACGTTATCCCCGTTTAGCGGCTGACTTTTACCGCGGTGCCACTGACGCTGACCATCAGCATGGTGCTATCTTTACCCACGGTTTGATAATCGATATCGATGCCGACTACCGCGTTAGCCCCCAGTTCTTTGGCCTGCTCCTGCATCTCCTGAAAGGCCAGCTGACGTGCCTTGCGCAGCTCTTTCTCGTAGGCACCGGAACGGCCACCAACGATATCACGCACACCAGCAAAAAAATCGCGGAAAATATTGGCACCCAGAATCGCCTCGCCGGTAACTACGCCGCAATATTCGGTGATGGTAAACCCTTCCAGGGTGTGGGTAGTGGACAATTGCATCAAGAACTCCTTATAAAATCAAATCATTGCTGTGGTAGGACAGCTAATTTAAGCGGATGTTCTGTGGCACAATGGCACACAGCACCAATGCAAGGACCAAAAACGCCTTTATACTGTAGGCTAGTCCCGTGGTTTTCGGTCTTCATGGTTGAGAGACTTTTACATAAGGTTATGAGATGAAAACAAAAACGCTTGCTGTTGTTTTACCCTTGGCCCTGTTCTTAAGCGCCTGTACCACCGTCGAACCGGCCTTTAAGGATGTTGGCGTCCGCACTGGCGCCTGCGTGGACGGTGGCCCGGATACGGTAGCCCAGAAATTCTATGACCTGCGCATTCAGCAAGGCCCAAGCACCGCTCTGCCGGACAGCAGCCGTCTGGCACAGTTGCAGCCTTACCTGAGCCAGGTGCTGTATCAGGATCTGGTCAGTGCCGCTCAGCACCCTGGCAAACACACCATCACCGGCGATCTGTTCTCTGGCAATGCCCAGGGGCCAACCAGCGCATCGGTTGCCAGCGCCTCCACCATTCCTAACACCGATGCCAAAAACATCCCGCTGCGTGTACAGCTGACCCACCAGAAAGAAGGTGCCAACACAATCAACTGGCAGGACGAAGTGCTGATGGTCCGTGAAGGCACCTGCTGGGTAGTTGACGACATCCGCTTCCTCAACATCCCGCCGCATGCCGCCAGCGGTACGCTGCGTCAGGTTCTTGAGAACCAGTAACACCAAGATGGCAGCCGGGTGTATCACCTTCCCGGTTGCCAATTACCCCCTCAGAAATGCTCAAAATTCCATCACATTGAGAAAAATAGCTAACTATCTCACAGAGTGCGCGACAAATCCGCCATTCAGCCAGCGCTCACGGTATCTTCTGCTATTATTTAGTCATTCTGCGACGTACTAATAAATTTTAACTCACAAAGATTGCATAAGTATTCTGTGGAAGTTACCATTCCCGGCATCAATGTCTATTCAATTTCAGCGCATGAGTATTCAACTAAAAGATATCAACTGCTTTTATGGCGCACATCAGGCGCTGTTTAACATTACACTGGATTGCCCTGCCGGCGAGACTCTGGTGCTGCTTGGTCCAAGCGGCGCGGGTAAGAGTTCACTGCTGCGGGTGCTTAACCTGCTGGAAATGCCACGCTCTGGCCACCTGCAAATCGCGGGCAATCAGTTCGACTTTAAACAGTCACCGGGGGAGAAATCCATCCGCGAACTGCGCCAAAACGTGGGCATGGTGTTCCAGCAGTACAATCTCTGGCCGCATTTGACCGTGGTGCAAAACCTGATCGAAGCGCCCTGCCGCGTACTTGGCCTGACCAAGGCACAAGCGATGGCGCGTGCCGACAAGTTGCTGACCCGGTTACGCCTGACCGATTTTGCCGACCGTTTCCCACTGCATCTCTCCGGTGGCCAACAACAGCGCGTAGCTATTGCCCGTGCGCTGATGATGGAACCTCAGGTGCTGCTGTTCGATGAACCTACGGCCGCACTGGATCCGGAAATTACCGCGCAGATCGTCAGCATCATTCGCGAGTTGGCGGGCACCGGTATTACTCAGGTGATCGTCACCCATGAGGTTGAAGTCGCGCGTAAAACCGCCAGCCGCGTGGTGTATATGGAAAATGGCCATATCGTCGAACAGGGCGATGCCAGCCACTTTGCACAACCGCAAACCGTAGAGTTTGCCAATTACTTATCACACTAATAGCGATATTTGCTGTTCTCAGGGAGTTTGCGATGAAAAAACTACTAATCGCCGCCGTTCTGGCTGGCATCAGCGTTTCTGCCTCAGCAGCCGAAACTATTCGTTTCGCTACCGAAGCTTCCTACCCTCCGTTCGAATTCGTCGCGGCGGATAACAAGATCCAGGGCTTCGACGTCGATCTGGCCAACGCGCTGTGTAAAGAGATGCAGGCTGAGTGTACCTTTACCAACCAGGGCTTCGACAGCCTGATCCCAAGCCTGAAGTTCAAGCGTTTCGATGCCGTGATGGCCGGTATGGATATCACCCCTGAGCGCGAAAAGCAGGTGCTGTTCAGCAAGCCTTACTACGACAATTCGGCCCTGTTTATTGCCGAGAAAGGCAAAGTGGCCGACGTGGCCGCGCTGAAAGGCAAACGCGTTGGCGTGCAAAACGGCACCACGCACCAGAAATTCCTGACCGATAAACACCCGGAAATCACCACCGTGGGCTACGACAGCTACCAGAATGCCATTCTGGATCTGAAAAATGGCCGTGTTGATGCGGTGTTCGGCGATACCGCCGTGGTTAACGAGTGGCTGAAAGAAAACGCTGCGCTGACCGCCGTGGGCGATAAAGTGACCGATAAAGACTACTTCGGTAGCGGTCTGGGCATTGCCATGCGCCTGCAAAATACCGAACTGCAGGGCAAATTCAACGCCGCCCTGGATAAAATCAAGCAGGATGGGACTTACGAAACCATCTACAAAAAATGGTTCCAGCAGTAATCATCATCCATGAATGAAATCCAACCTTTAGCTAGCGCCGCCGGGATGACCGTCGGCCTTGCCGTTTGTGCCCTGGTCCTCGGCCTGATCCTGGCGATGCTGTTTGCCGTCTGGGAGTCATCCCGCTGGAAAGCGGTCAGTTGGCTCGGCACCGCCTGGGTGACCCTGCTGCGCGGCTTGCCAGAAATTCTGGTGGTGCTGTTTATCTACTTCGGCTCTTCACAACTGCTGATGATGCTGTCCGACGGCTTCGTCCTGAACTTCGGCCTGTTCCAGTTACCGGTGCAACTGTCCATCGACAATTTCGAAGTCAGCCCGTTCCTGTGCGGCGTTATCGCCCTGGCCCTGCTCTATTCTGCCTACGCGTCGCAAACGCTGCGTGGGGCACTGAAAGCGGTGCCACTGGGTCAGTGGGAATCCGGCCAGGCTCTCGGGCTAAGCAAGACGGCTATCTTCTTCCGCTTGATCATGCCGCAAATGTGGCGTCACGCGCTGCCGGGGCTGGGCAACCAGTGGCTTGTGCTGCTGAAAGATACCGCGCTGGTGTCGTTGATTAGCGTTAACGATTTGATGTTGCAGACCAAAAGCATTGCCACCCGCACTCAGGAGCCGTTTACCTGGTATGTGATTGCGGCAGCAATCTATTTGGTTATCACCCTGCTAAGCCAGTACATCCTTAAGCGGATCGAGCTGCGCACCACGCGTTTTGAGCGGGGGCCTGCCTGATGCTTGAATTCATCCCCGAAATCCTCAAAGGCTTGCATACCAGCCTGTCGCTGACGATCGTCGCACTGATTGTTGCCTTGCTGATGTCGCTGGTGCTGACGGTGATCCTGACGTTAAAAACCCCGGTGCTGACGCAGTTGGTGAAGGTCTACATTACGTTGTTCACCGGTACGCCGTTGCTGGTGCAGATCTTCCTGATTTACTACGGCCCTGGCCAGTTCCCGGCGATCCGTGAATATCCCTGGTTGTGGAACCTGCTGTCGCAACCCTGGCTCTGCGCGATGATTGCCTTGGCGCTGAACAGTGCGGCCTACACCACCCTGCTGTTCCATGGGGCGGTACGCGCTATCCCGGCGGGCCAGTGGCAATCCTGTGAAGCGCTGGGCATGTCACGTAAGCAAACGCTGCGTATTCTGCTGCCGTATGCCTTCAAACGTGCCTTGTCATCCTACTCCAACGAAGTGGTTCTGGTGTTCAAGAGTACTTCGCTTGCCTATACCATTACGCTGATGGAAGTGATGGGCTATAGCCAACTGATGTACGGCCGGACTTATGACGTGATGGTGTTCGGTGCCGCCGGCATTGTGTACCTGTGCGTGAATGGCCTGCTGACGTTATTGATGCGTTTGGTTGAACGCCGCGCATTGGCTTTTGAACGTCGTAATTGAAACAAGCCTCGCTGAACTAGCCCTGCCTTGTGCGGGGCTTTTTTATGACCGGAAATAATTTTCTAGTCATTTATATTGCATAGTCATTCACTAAATGGCATTGTTATCGGCATAGCCACTCACAATGCCCTTGGGGCGTTGTCAGAAAAAAAGGTGGCGAGACAACAATCAAATTTACGACAGGAGCCGTACCGATGAAAAAGCTGTTACTTGCCGCCACCCTTCTCGCCGGGATCACCTTTAACGCTGCCGCCGCAGACACCATCCGTTTCGCCTCTTCAGCGACCTACCCGCCGTTTGAATCTCTGGATGCCAATAACCAGATCGTCGGTTTTGATATCGATTTGGCCAAGGCCTTGTGCAAGCAGATGCAGGCCGACTGCACCTTTACCAACCAGGCCTTTGACAGCCTGATCGCCGCGCTGAAATTTAAAAAATATGACGCGGTGATTTCCGGTATGGACATCACACCAGAGCGTAGCAAGCAGGTAACCTTTACCCAGCCCTATTATGCCAACTCGGCTATCGTCATTGCTCAGAAAGGCAAGTTCACTACGCTGGCGGATTTGAAAGGCAAAAAGCTGGGGATGGAAAACGGCACCACGCATCAAAAATACATGCAGGACAAGCACCCGGAAATCAATACCGTGTCTTATGACAGCTACCAAAACGCCGTGCTGGAGTTGAAGAATGGCCGTATCGATGGCGTGTTCGGTGACACTGCGGTGGTTAATGAGTGGCTGAAGAATAACCCCGAACTGGCTGCCGTAGGCGAGCACGTAACCGATGCGCAGTACTTTGGCACCGGCCTGGGCATTGCCGTACGCCCGGACAATCAGGCACTACTGGCCAAGCTGAATGCTGCGCTGGATGCGATCAAGGCGGATGGGACCTACAAGGCAATCAACGATAAGTGGTTCCCACAGTAATACCCTCCGCTAGACTACTGGCCCTCACTGGAGGGCCATTATTTCCGCACCAGTAGCGTCAACACTTCGTAATGGGCAGTATGCGGGAACATATCAAATAGCTGCACGCGCTCAACTCGGTAATCCGGCAGCATCGCCAAATCCTTCGCCATACTTAACGCATTACAGCTGGAATAAAGAATATAACCCGGCGCCATGCGGTTGAGATAATCACACAGCTCGTTGCCAATCCCCCGGCGCGGCGGGTTCACCAAGACCAACTCCGGAACTTCCCCCTCAGCGGTAGCAAATCGGGTCGAATCCAGCGCCTGGAAATCCACCTGCTGCAAGCCGAGGGTTTGCGCGGACTGTTTGGCACAGGCTATCGCCTCGGCGCTGATTTCAATGCCGGTCAGCCTGGTTTGCGGCTGTGCGCAATGCAACCCGAAGCCGCCAACGCCACAGAACAGATCCCACATGCTGGCGATACCTAGCGCCCGTACCCAATCCCGTGCGGTGGCATACAGCTGGCTGGCCACCTGCGGATTGGTTTGAAAAAAGCTCTGCGGGCGAATGTATAACGGCACCTGGTTGAATCGCTCTTCCAGCGCCTGCTGTTCGGTCAGCGGGATTTCATGCTCACCTTCCATGATCGCCATGTGTACTGGCTGAATATTGGCGGCGATCACCTTCAACTGCGGCAACTGTTCTTGTAACCAAGGCAAGGCCGCACGCAGTTGCGCCAGCTTGCTTTCGGAACGCAGTACAAAGCGCAGCATCAGGCCGCCGCTGAAGGTACTTTCCGTCAGTAGTAAATATTTCAGTTCGCCACGTTTGCGCGCCACGTTATAAGGCGTTAACCCGGCGCGAGGGATAAAGTCTTTTAATACCGCGAAAATTGGAGCAAAGCTGACCGGATACAACGGGCAATCACACAGGTCTACCGGCGTGCCATCACGGTGCAACATGCCAAGCAAAGGCCGCTCAACGCTACCGCTGACCACCATTTTCGCCTTGTTACGAAATGCACTCTGTTCACCCGTCACCGGTTGCAACCACTGCGCGACATCGCGATCCGCCAGCAAGGATTGCAGATGATGTTGTTTTTCTTCCAGTTGCTGGGGATAAGGTTTTTCCAGCCACTGACAGGAACGGCAGGTGCCCGCCGAGTACAAAGCGCAATGCATGAATAGTAACCGTTAAATCAGGATGACCAATGAGGGCGCAGATTGTACCACCCAACGCGGATAAAAACTTACTTACCAGGCAGTAGAAGATAAAACGCCGCCTGGTCAGGCGGCGCTTAAAGCTCGATTAATCGTCAGCAGCATCAGCCACGAGCGGCCCTTTGCAGCTCACGCGCACGCTGTTTTTCCGCCCGCGCCATAAACCACCAGGCAATAAACCCGATGATCCCCACCACCAGCAGGATCAGCGTTGCCAAGGCGTTAATCTCCGGGTTAACCCCCATCCGCACGCTGGAGAATACCAGCATTGGCAAGGTGGTAGCCCCAGGCCCGGCCACGAAGCTGGCAATCACCAGATCGTCCAACGAGAGAGTAAACGCCAGCATCCAGCCCGAGATCAGCGCCGGGGCAATCATCGGCAAGGTGATCACGGAAAACACTTTCAGCGGCGTCGCCCCCAGATCCATCGCTGCCTCTTCGATCGAACGATCCAGCTCACGCAAGCGCGAACTGATAACGACCGACACATAGGCAGTACAGAAGGTGACGTGCGCCAGCCAGATGGTGAACATCCCGCGCTCAGAAGGCCAACCAAAGGTATGCCCCATCGCCACAAACAGCAGCAACAGCGACAAACCGGTGATCACGTCTGGCATAACCAACGGAGCGGTGAGCATAAAGGCAAACCCGGTCGACCCCCGGAAACGCCCAAAGCGCACCATCACCATCGCGGCAATGGTGCCGAGGATCACTGCCGCCGTGGCGGAAGCTGCCGCAATGGTCAAGCTCAGGCCAACCGCGCTGATCATCGCCGAATCATGGAACAGTTCGATATACCAACGGAACGACCAACCCGCCCATACGGTAACCAGCTTGGAGCTGTTGAACGAGTAGATCACCAGCATCAGCATCGGTGCGTACAGGAAGGTGAAACCAACCACCAGAATCGCTATGCGCCACGGTGAGCGCACTACCGGCAAGTTATTCATCCCTGCCCTCCCATTTCCTTGTTCTGGTGCTTGTGGAACCAGAGAATAGGTACAATCAGCAACAGCAGCATCACGGTAGCAACCGCCGAGGCAACCGGCCAGTCACGGTTATTGAAGAACTCCTGCCAGAGCACGCGGCCAATCATGATGCTGTCTGGCCCGCCGAGCAGTTCCGGGATCACAAACTCCCCCACCGCCGGGATAAACACCAGCATCGAGCCGGCAATAATACCGCCACGGGTTAACGGCATGATCACGCTGAAGAAGGTTTTCAACGGCTTGGCCCCCAGATCCAGAGAGGCTTCAACCAGCGAGTAATCAAGGCGCGTCAGCGCGGTATAAATTGGCAACACCATAAACGGCAGATAGGAATAAACGATGCCGATATACACCGCCAGATTGGTATGCAGGATCACCAATGGCTGATCGATTACCCCCAGCCACATCAGGAAGTTGTTCAACACCCCGTTGTTCTTCAGTATCCCCATCCAGGCATACACGCGGATCAGGAATGACGTCCAGGAAGGCAGGATCACCAACAGCAGCAGGATGTTGCGGGTCGACGGTTTACTGTGCGCCACCGCCCACGCCAGCGGATAGCCGATCAGCAGGCAGCACAGCGTTGAAACCGCCGCGATCTGCAAGGATTGCAGATAGGCATCGATGTATAACGGGTCATCGGTCAGTTGCAGGTAGTTGGCAAAGTTCAGCGCAATATCGAGTTTGCCGTCTGCCCAACTCATCAGATCGGTATAAGGCGGTACCGCCAAAGCCAGCTCAGACAGACTGATCTTGAACACGATCAGGAACGGCAGCATAAACAGTAGCAGCAACCACAGCAGCGGCAGCGCGATCACCAGTTTGCGGCCATGGGCCATCTGCAAACGTTGGATAAACGCCTTAATCGGGCCGGGTACTCTTGCCGGAGGCTCCGGCGAACGTTCAGAAAGCAATGTCATGACAGTTACTCCTCACTTTCTCAACTACACCGTCAGAACCACACAGCTGTCGGTATCCCAACACAGGCGCACTTCATCACCCCAGGTCGGCATGCCTTTGCGGAAGCGATGGCCGTTCTGCAACTGCGCACTGATCATCTGCCCGCTAAGCAACTTCACGTGGTAGATCGACAGATCGCCTAGATAGGCGATGTTCACTACCTCACCCACCGCAAAGTTGCAGCCGTCTTCCGGCACGTCCTCACACAACATGATCTTTTCCGGGCGCAGAGCGACCTGAATAGGTACACCGTCTACCACCGATGAATCAGGATCGACCTTAAGCGCATGCCGTAAACCCGGACTTTGCAGGATCAATGCATCGTCCCGCCGCTCCTGCAACACGCAATCGAACACGTTGACCGAACCGATAAACTCGGCGCTGAAACGGCTGTTCGGGTGCTCATAGATCTCTTCCGGCTCACCGATTTGCACAAACTTGCCGCGGTTCATGATGGCGATACGGCCAGCCATGGTCATCGCTTCTTCCTGATCGTGGGTGACCATGACGCAGGTCGCGCCCACGCGCTCCAGGATATCGACCACTTCCAGCTGCATGCGATCGCGCAGTTTTTTATCCAGCGCGCCCATCGGTTCGTCCAGCAGCAACAGCTTTGGTCGTTTTGCCAGGCTACGTGCCAGTGCCACACGCTGGCGTTGCCCACCGGAGAGCTGGTGCGGCTTACGCTTGGCGTATTCCTGCATATGCACCAAGGTAAGCATTTCGGTGACACGCTCGTTGATTTCCGCGCGCGGCATTTTGTCCTGCTTGAGGCCAAACGCGATGTTCTGCTCCACCGTCATATGGGGGAACAGCGCATAGGACTGGAACATCATATTGACCGGGCGTTGGTATGGCGGCACGTGGGACATGTCCTGACCGTCGAGGACAATTTGCCCTTCCGTCGGCTGTTCAAAACCGGCCAACATGCGCAGCAACGTCGATTTTCCACAGCCAGAAGGCCCCAACAGCGCAAAGATTTCGCCCTTGTAGATCGTCAGGCTGACGTCTTCTACCGCATTCTGGCCGTCAAAGGTTTTGGTGAGGTTACGGATTTCCAGCAGAGGGGTGAACACCTTCTGCGATTTGGCTAGCGGACGAGGGATAACGTCGTTCAATCGGGGTGCTCTCCGGCTAAAGCAGTACGAACAACCACAGCAATTGCCATGGCCCAAAATGGCAATGCAGGCGGGTTAATCCCGCCAGCTTGTCAATACCCTATGGATTTCGAGCTGCAGCTAGGCAACAAGCTTACTCATCCCCCGGAGCTTACTTTTGGGTAAGTGACTGGGGTGAGTAAGTGCAGTTAACAACGCTGCAGCTTGAAAGACTACGGGTATTTACTTCCCGCTTTTAACTTTAGTCCATGCCCGCGTAACTACACGGTCAAGTTTTGGCGACTGTACGTTCAGCGTATACAGTTTGGCACGAATATCTGCCGGTGGGTAAACGTTCGGGTTATCACGCACCTCGGCATTCACCAGCGGCGTGGCGTCTTTTACCGCGTTGGCATAAAACACGTGGTTGCTGATATCCGCGATCACTTCTGGCTTGAGCAGGAAGTTCAGGAATTGGTAGGCCGCATCTTTGTTTTTGGCATCGGCTGGCATCGCAAACATGTCAAAGTAGGTCAGCGCCCCTTCTTTTGGAATGGAGTAGGCCACATTGACGCCGTTTTTGGCTTCCTTGGCACGGTTGGCAGCCTGCATGATATCGCCAGACCAGCCAATGGCCACGCAAATATCCCCGTTAGCCAGATCGTTGATGTACTGGGACGAGTGGAAATAGCGGATATTCGGGCGCAGCTTCATCAATAAATCGTTGGCCGCACCGGTGTAATCTTCCGCACTGGTGCTGTTAGGATCTTTGCCCAGATAGTGCAAAACGGTGGCATAGACTTCGCTTGGCGCATCCAGGAAGGAGACACCACAGCTTTTGAGCTTCTCCAGGTTTTCTGGCTTGAGGATCAGATCCCAGCTATCGACCGGGGCATCTTTACCCAGCACCGCTTTGACCTTATCGACGTTATAGCCAATGCCGGTGGTCACCATCATGTAAGGGATACCGTACTTATTCTCCTTGTCGTTATGTGCAACCAGTTGCAGCATCTCGGGATCAAGGTTTTTGTAATTAGGTATCTTGCTCTTGTCCAGCGCTTCAAAAATACCGGCTTTGGACTGGCGCTCAAGGAAGTTGGAGGAAGGAACCACCAAGTCATAACCGGTGCTGCCCGCCATCAGTTTGCCTTCCAGAACCTCGTTGGAATCAAAGACGTCATACACCACTTTGATGCCGGTTTCTTTCTGGAATTTGGCCAGGGTATCCGGCGCAATGTAGTCGGACCAATTGTAGATGTGCAGCGTATTGTCTGCGGCCGACGCGGTGAGGCAAGCCGTCATCAGCAAGCCGCCAACCACACCCGATAACCACTTTTTACGTTGGGTGACCATCCGTAACTTCCTCCAAAACAAGGGGTAAATTTGTATCCTGAAAGGATACAACGCCTTTGATTAGCCGAGCGCAATCGTTGCGATCGCGAGTGAATAGCTATGCAGTTGATTGCATGCGATTTTCTCACCTGCCAGCCCACGAGGTCACAAACAGGAGCGTGAGCCTTTAGCAAGATCAGCAGCATAACCGGAGTTGCCAGACGGTGCCAGCCTCCAGGGTAAAAAACGCCGTTTATCGATTAATTATGCACGGGTGCTGTATGTGATGCGGTAATAACGGCCTAAAAGACGATAAATATCTGGCAATCAGGGGAGATACGCAGGATATCTGTTTGTGGGGAAAAGTTCGGGCTGCGTGCCGCCAGATCTGCGGCACACATAATGTACAGCGAAGATTAATGCAGCATCGGTTGGCTGGCTACGGTAGCCGGGTTCTCTTCTTCATCACCCATAAACAGCAGATCGTTCGCCCTGGCTTCCAGGATCACCATCGAGATCTGTTCTTCGCCCTGTTGCATAAAGTGGGCAAACTGCTCATGGGCCACGCCCACGGCAATGCTCAAAGACTGGCAAACGATCAGCTTTGGCAAGTTATCGTCTTGTATATCAACAAAGGCCTTGATGGTCAGCGAGCTGGCATTGATTTGACTGAGATCGGCCACCAGCGGGATCAGTGCGGTTGGCTTGACTTCGGCCAACGCTGAAAACAGGATCACATTATCCACCAGATCGAGCTTGGCATCGAATACGCCGTCAAAGTTTTGCATGTGCGGCAGGTGTAACGCCTGGCAAGAGTCACATTCAAAAAACGAGATCCCCAACTGATCCAACCAACGTCGTAATAACGCTAAATCGGGGACGATGAGTGAATCCATAAATTACCAGCCTCACAGGGTTCAAAGACATGAAAAGGCGCATAGCTTACGGAATATTCAATCGAGATGCCACGATCAAAGCCGCTTAATTCACTAATGCGGCAACATTGCACGGCATATCCGCACCCGCGATCCCCCGTATACGCTTGGCGCAACAGAGGAAAGCGCCATTTCTCATCCGCCAGATTTCAGACGAAAGCCAGGTCGGGCTCGTTGTTCAATGTACTCAATCATCATGCCGGCAATATCCAACCCGGTGGTGGTTTCAACGCCTTCCAACCCCGGTGACGCATTCACTTCCATCACCAGCGGGCCACGATCGGCACGGAGGATATCAACCCCGGCAACATCCAGCCCCAGCGTCTCTACGGCCTTGATCGCCGTAGCGCGTTCCTTGCCGGTAATATGCACTTTACGAGCCGTGCCACCACGGTGCAGGTTCGAGCGAAACTCCCCAGGCTTTGCCTGACGTTCAATCGCGGCAACGACCCTGCCGCCGACGACCAGGCAGCGAATATCACAGCCATTGGCTTCACGGATATACTCCTGCACCAGGATATGGGCGTTCAGGCCACGAAAGGCGTCGATCACGCTCTCCGCCGCCTGGCGAGTTTCGGCCAATACCACGCCGATCCCCTGCGTCCCTTCAACCAGCTTCACCACCAGCGGTGCGCCGCCCACCAGTTCGATCAAATCACCGGTGTCATCCGGTGAATGCGCAAAGCCGGTAATGGGCAGATCAATCCCCTGGCGCGCCAGCAGTTGCAGCGAACGCAGTTTGTCACGCGCGCGGGTAATGGCCACTGACTCATTGAGTGGATAGCTGCCGAGCAGTTCAAACTGGCGCAGCACGGCAGTGCCATAAAAGGTAATAGCGGAACCAATACGCGGGATCACCGCATCGTAATGTTCCAACCGGCGGCCACGATAATGAATGCTCGGTGCCGCCGGGTTGATATTCATATAACAAGACTGCGGATCGATAACATCGATACGGTGCCCACGCTGCTCTGCAGCCTCACGCAGTCTTTTACATGAGTACAGCGAACCATCGCGCGAAAGAATGGCAATTTTCACTCGTCACCCCTAAAGGCGTTATCACCTGCATTGGCAGGCATTCCCCATAGCCGCGTTTAGTCTTGCGGTCCCTGGTCTTGTTTATCTTTTGGCGGGGTACGCCGATCGTTCTGCGGCGGCTGGCCACCGCGCAGTAGCGGGCCGAACCCTTGAACCACACGCCAGACCAAAAACGCGGCTGCAGGAACCATCATGAAGACGCCTAGAAAGATCATGCCAACCGCCGCCTGCTGCGAAGCCAGCATACCCGGTAAGCGGACGTAGTCATGAATACTCAGATAAGAGAGTATCAACAGCACCATGCCCAATCCTTCAAGCACCAGCACAGAACGCGGTAAGTCACCGAATGAACGCATATTTTTTTCTCCAGACTCACTGTGTCCAGTGTAGTAAATTCGCCATCGCTGCAACAGCTCTAGTTGATTAATCGGTTCTATAAATCAGACCAAGAGGCAGATCCTGCTTTTTTTTAGCTCAGCCAACGGGCATAGTAAGCGCCATGACGTGAGTGATTGCGCAACTGAAGTCTTTTTATGACGGAAGGAATGTCGTTACAATAACGGTTAATGATTAATAACAGACTAGGAGTGTTACATGTTTGCTGTAATCTTCGGGCGTCCGGGCTGTCCTTACTGTGTCCGTGCTAAAGAGCTGGCAGAGAAATTGACTGAAGAGCGTGACGATTTCAACTTCCGTTATGTTGATATCCACGCCGAAGGCATCACCAAGGCCGATTTGGAAAAAACCGTGGGCAAACCGGTAGAAACCGTGCCGCAAATCTTTATCGATCAGACCCACATTGGCGGCTGCACCGATTTTGAAGCCTACGCCAAAGAAAACCTGAACCTGTTCCAGTAAGCTTCAGGCTCGAACAAAAAAGGCCACCGAACTCAGGTGGCCTTTTTTACGATTAGGGTTTTTGCTGCCGATAGAACTGTTGCCACGCATGGAACACCATGCGCATTAATAAATACAACATCCCACCCAACACACACCAGAATACAGCGCTGACCGCATAAGCTAACTCCTGCCAAAACGAATGGCCGGGGGTCAACCAAAAGTGGCGAATGAGTAAACACAGCGGTACCGCACACAGTGCGCCAAGCAAGGGACACAGAATACGCTGCTTGCTCGACAAATAGCTGGCGATAAAACCGGGAATAATAAACAACAGCAGGCCGGTTTCACCATGATGCTCGGATTCTGTCACGCCGACGGCACCGCTCTTCAGGCCCAGAAAAACCAGACTAAACAGTAGAAAACAGCTAAAAATGCCCACCCAGTATCGATAACTTACCATCCACCTCTCCCCTCCATACCCGAAAATGACGGATATCGCGATGTGACCGCTGACTACATCGTAAAACACAGCCTATCGCACAGACCCTGCGACACACAGCCGAAATCGACAGCGCTGGCTGAACTTTTTCCTTGGTCAAAAAGGGTTAAATACGTATGCCGACACAGCTTTATGCTGGCTGTCATACGTGATAGCGACTAGAATAAGCGCCGCCATTCGATGGTTCGGATCGCCTTCCGATGGTTGGTTGTTATCTAAGCTTTATCCATATACTCTATGGCTGAATCTAACTCTTATAGTGTTCTTTATCAAGAACTTACTGGTAAACAATAAGTTATCCCCCGTGAACATAAACGTCGCAAGTTTGTTAAACGGTAACTACATCCTGTTACTGTTTGTGGTACTCGCCCTGGGGCTCTGCCTCGGAAAGGTTCGTCTTGGCTCCGTTCAACTCGGTAATTCCATTGGCGTTTTAGTGGTCTCGCTGTTGCTTGGCCAGCAGCACTTTGCCATTAACACCGAAGCGTTAAGCCTCGGTTTCATGCTGTTTATTTTTTGCGTCGGCGTTGAAGCGGGTCCCAATTTCTTCTCAATTTTTTTCCGCGACGGCAAAAACTACTTCATGCTGGCGCTGGTGATGGTCGGTTCAGCGATGGTGATCGCCATCGGACTAGGTAAGCTGTTCCACTGGGATATCGGCCTTACCGCCGGTATGCTCGCCGGTTCGATGACCTCCACACCGGTGTTGGTGGGTGCAGGCGATACGCTACGTAATACCATCACCAGCGGCCCGGCACTGCTTGCAGCCCAAGACCATCTGAGCCTGGGCTACGCCCTGACCTACCTGATTGGCCTGGTCAGCCTGATTTTCGGCGCTCGTTATCTGCCAAAACTGCAGCATCAGGACCTCTCTACCTCTGCCCAACAAATTGCCCGTGAGCGCGGCCTGGATACCGATAGCCAGCGCAAGGTTTATTTGCCGGTGATCCGCGCCTATCGCGTTGGTCAGGAACTGGTCGCCTGGGCAGACGGCAAGAACCTGCGCGAGCTCGGTATTTACCGCCAAACCGGTTGCTACATCGAACGAATTCGCCGCAACGGCATTCTGGCCAACCCGGATGGAGATGCGGTGTTACAGGTCGGGGATGAAATCTCACTGGTCGGCTACCCTGATGCTCACGCACGCCTGGACCCAAGCTTCCGTAACGGTAAGGAAGTGTTCGACCGGGATCTGCTGGATATGCGCATCGTAACCGAAGAGATCGTGGTCAAAAACAGCAATGCGGTAGGCAAGCGCCTGAGCCAGTTGAAGCTGACCGATCATGGCTGCTTCCTCAACCGCGTCATCCGTAGCCAGATTGAAATGCCTATCGATGACAGCATCGTGTTGAACAAAGGCGATGTGCTGCAGGTTAGCGGCGATGCCCGTCGGGTAAAAAGCGTGGCAGAGAAGATCGGCTTTATCTCCATTCATAGCCAGGTTACCGATCTGCTGGCCTTCTGCGCCTTCTTTATCATTGGCCTGCTAATCGGCCAGATCACCATTCAGTTCACCAGCAGCTTCTCCTTTGGTATCGGCAACGCCGCAGGGCTATTGATGTCCGGCATCATGCTGGGCTTCCTGCGTGCCAACCACCCTACCTTTGGTTATATCCCTCAGGGCGCGTTGAATATGGTGAAAGAGTTCGGCCTGATGGTGTTTATGGCTGGTGTGGGCCTGAGCGCAGGGGCAGGTATCGGCAATACCCTTGGCGCAGTAGGTGGCCAGATGCTGATCGCAGGCCTGATTGTCAGCCTGGTACCGGTGGTGATCTGCTTCCTGTTCGGAGCCTACATTCTGCGCATGAACCGTGCCCTGCTGTTTGGTGCCATTATGGGGGCACGTACCTGCGCCCCGGCGATGGAAATCATTAGTGACACTGCACGTAGTAATATTCCTGCGTTGGGCTATGCAGGCACCTACGCCATCGCTAACGTGTTGTTAACCTTGGCAGGCTCGCTCATCGTGGTGATCTGGCCAGGACTAATGGGGTAGCAAGGCGATCTGAGAAGTGCCGCTACGGCGAAATATTTTTTTATTTTTCTAGCAACGGGTAGAACTTTTCGATCGGGACATAGTCTGAATTAGTGCCACTGCTTTTCTTTGATGTCCCCATTTTGTGGAGCCCGTTAGTCCCGCCTTTTTAGGTTCAAGATTAGCGGGTTTTTTGTTGCCTGAAATTTACGCCTGACCTTCCCCCATTGATTTACACATCGGGATGTTAGTAATGAGACGCTGAAGGCCATTTGGACGCTAGCTAGCACGATCCATGAGATTTGGTGACCCAAATAAGCGGGGAGAAAGTTCAAATGGCTCCAGCCCGAAGAGAGCATGCGCCCAAGCCGGTGCTACGCGTTATCGGGCTTGAACGTAGAGCTATCCGCCTTGATCACGGGCTTTCGGGACTGCGACGGTGCCACAATCAACTGAGGGGCACAGCCTAAAATCCGTCGCCACTCAGACTCTGATGTAAAATAACGGCCTTATTTGATGTTCTGAAGAATGCTTTTCGGTACCCAACCAATATCTTGATCCGAGAGTCGCTGGCACCATACCCAGCCATTTAAGAATTTTATCGCCAGCAACTCATCTCCTTCATTAACATCAAGTTCTTTGGCCGTATAGTCATCTTTCGCTATACCATGGCCAGGTTTGTCGCTTCGTTCTATCAGCTGATCTGGCACCCATCCACCGGAATGATTAGCTATGGTACAGAAATACCAATCATCCCAACCTTCATCGCCCTCATATATGTCCCCTATCGTAAGCGGAGTTCCAGTTGTGAACGTTATAGGATCTGGATACTCACTTCGATGTCGCCCAGTTGCGATAAATTTCATGTTGTTCCTCATAAAACATCACCTACCTTCTTCCGATGTTTTCAATTATCTGTATGCATATACAGTTTGCAACTATTAATTTCATTGCAAGCTGATCACGCGAAGCTTGCTTAAACCTTAAATAAATCAACTGATTGATATATATAAATTTAATTCATTCGACGCACTGACACTTCCAACACCGAACGTTAGGGTAAGGCAATCGCGGACTATTAGGTTATATTCTTTCCCAGGCCGACAACCTCCACTACACCGGCCTGTAAATCTTTCCATTCATGCATCAGCAAGCATCAACATTTAACCCAGCTTATATTGATGCTGGTTGGGCAGATGACATAGATGATGTGATACGCTCAGGTACGCCTTATACTCAACCCTGTCGGTACGACACATAAATGCCGATCAGCACGTTTACACCAGCAGCATATTACTCATTGAGCAAAGTATCCAAAAAGAAATTAACGCATTTCTATATTAATGCAATATAAAATACCGAATGCAGGAGTGCGTGAAAGCTGGAGGAGACTTCTGTTACAAATAACGTTATCCGTAACATCATATTTTACACTAACAAAATTTAACCTATCGAGGTTATTGACAACACTATTCTTTTAATGACAACGTAGTGAAGCACCGAGGCATTGTCGCTCCATAAAGGGCGTCTGACATCGGTTATAAATATCATTTACACCATGGAGGTGAGCATGTAAAACCAACACAATAACAGCACCAGAAATAAAACACCGAATTTTGGCAGTTTAATGATTATTTATGTGTCATTTCACAATCCCAAAAGGATTTATAGGATTGCATCATGAAAATGAGTTTCTTAGCTTACCTTTTTCTAGTTTTAACCAGCTTCTTTTTTTGTGAGCACTTAAGTGCAGCTAGCACAGGCACGCTTACGGTGAAGTTTGGTCAGACAACGGAGGATACGTTCAAGATAACTCACCCTGAAGCGGTAAATGTGGGGTTTAACAGCGAACTGAAAGGGAATATCTACAAAGAAACACCCGATAACAATAAGGACAAACGAAGCGATATCGTTTTTGAAAGTACTAAAGATGTTTTTGTCTTGTTTGATGAGAATAAAAATTTAGCCGCATTACACTTACAGCTGAAAACCGATCAGTTTAGCGTTATCAGTGCAATTCTAGCTAAAAAATACACCACCGCCGTAAAGAAAACCTCGTTTATCGGCAGTGACTATATGGAACTCTACAACGCCGGTGTTTTGATTTATTTGATGGATCCTTTCTTCTTTTCCAATACCTCACTCTTCTTTATAAGAACCGATGTGAGAAATAAAATCCTAAAAAACATCCCCACTAACCTGCTTGATGATGAGCTCAAGGTACTGAACTACCTTGTGGAGAAAAGCTTTCAATCAACAAAGTAATCAGATAAGTGCCCCTGCTATAATGCTGAACACTACCATAACAGAATAGCGGGCGGAGTTAAAATCAGCATCCAATCACCAGAAAAGCTAAAAAACACAATAAGATATGCTTGAACTTGGGTGTGGCAATAGCGTGCTGGCGAGAAGCAATGATTCGGCCTCTATATCCATGGGCGAATCACTGCTCTGACCTAATTATTGTGATGCCTTTCACTCTCAACGCCATTCAGATCCAACGTTTCCCCATCAATGTTTTTCGAGCGGTACTACGAGCATATCAACCGCAATATGGTTGATCGTGCGGCGCGTACTGGATACCAAACGGCTCCACATATCGTGGTGGTGACCAAAAATCACCAAATCAATCCCCTTCTCACGGATGGCACTGTTCAGCGCTTCACTGAGTTCACCACGGCCAATGATCACTTCACTGATGGGATACTCCGCCTGCTGCTGGATAGCGTTAAGCATATTCTTAACTCGTTCGGAGAAGGTCTTATCGGCATAGTTGAATTCGCCACTACCAAACTCGCTGTAGTGGTTAGCTTGCTCATCGATATAAATCAACGACAGCTTGGCCTGCAGTGTGTCAGCCAATTCAGACCCCTTTCGCACTAACAGCTCGGCATCGTCACTCAGATCGGTTGCAATAACGATATGTTGATAAGTCATATTGTCGGCCCTCCGTATTACCTAATACCCAGCCTGATAACCTACCTATTAATTCTAGTCTAGCCTGAGAGTGGTTGCTTATACTCTTGTCATTTTACTGCTGGAACAATCCATCTCGGCACCAGGCACTACTGCAAAATCTGTAGGCAGCGCCCCAACGTTGTGAGCCCACTGCGGTCTCGTTTAACCGATTCACCTCTATCTCCTCTGCCCCATCTTCCATTACAAAAAAGTTCAGAAAATAAAGAAAATATAAGATGGTGTGATATACCCGGGAACTCCTTATACTCGGCCCTGTCGATAAGAAAAATCACCTGACCACCAACGACCACCCCTTTCCCCTCACATTCGACGCTTACTCTCAGATTAATCCAAATTAAGGCTTAATCATTTACCCATGATTGGCCCTGAGTGCCGGAAACGCCACGCACCATCATCAGGATAACGCAATGTCAATTTCTCCCTCTGCCCGGGTCGCAAGCAATAGCTTGGTTGAACCGGAGGCGATTATCGGTGCGCGCGTCAGCATTGGCCCTTTCTGCGTCATCGCAGCCGGCGTCGAGATTGGTGATGACACGGTAATAGCCTCCCATGTAAGCATTAACGGCCTCACCCGGATTGGCTGCAATAACGTTATCGGGCAGTTTTCCATCATCGGCGAAGTGAATCAGGATTTGAAATATGCTGGTGAAGCTACGGACGTAGTGATCGGCGACAGAAACAGGATCGGCAAGAATGCGACCATTCATCGCGGCACCACTCAAGGCTATCGGCGGACAACCATCGGTAATGACAACCTGTTCTTAAACAACGTCCATATTGGCCATGATTGTATTGTCGGCAATACTACGGTTATCGGTGATAACTCGGGGCTGGCCGGGCATGTTGAGCTGGATGATTTTGTGCAGATCGGCAATATGTGCGCGATACATCAGTTTTGTCTGCTGGGTGCCCATGCGCATATCGCCCATCAGTCCGGCGTGGTGCAGGATGTTCCACCTTTTGTCAGTGCCAGTGGCAACCACGCGGCCCCCATCGGGGTAAACGATTCAGCGGCAGCTTTCCAATCACTGAGCGAGCAGCAACAGCAGGTGATCCAAACCCTGTATAACATGCTTTATCACAATGCGTTGGCGATCAGTGAGGTGAAACAGGAAGTGCAGCGCTTGAGCGAAACCTATCCGCTATTGCAATGGTTTACTTCTTTCTTCTCACGCTCGGCGCGCGGTATTATCCGCTAGGCGCTGCCATTGAATATTCAGATGAGCGCCGCATGCGGCGCCCCTTCATGGCGTAGTCTACAGTCGTTTATTTCGTTACCGCACGGCCAGTATTTTCGCTGGCAGACCAGATGCGATAGCGCACCTCGACGTCCTTCGGCACGTAAACCACGATAGGCAAGCGGCTGTTATAGCGCTGCATCGCGGCATCCCCCAGATGAGCGGCAACGAACTCCTGACGCTTGGTATTATCCGGGCAAGCCATCATGGTAGAGGCCGGAGCCGAGAGCTTCGGCAGTACAAAATAGTCGTAACCCCAACCGGCCAGCGTTTTACTCTCCAGATTGCCGCCCATCATGTGGCGGTTGCAATCCACTTCCAGCGTTTGGCCAATCAGCAGCTCAACCTTAAAGTTTTCTTCATTCTCCTGCTTGGGTAAATAAATGACCTGCCGGCTCATGCCCGGCTCCGCTTTCGGGAACGGTGCTACTTTTTCCAACGGCTGCATATTGAGATCGTCAGTACTTGCGGTGGTTGCAGCAACGGCGTTGACAGACGCGGCCATCAGCAGGCTGGTCACTACCATAGAAAGCTTGTTCATTTTTTATCCTTACAATTCATAACCTAAATACCTAATTACGCTAGCATACTTTACGCCGTTAAATTATAGGTCAATTCTGGATATCGTCCCCAAGCCGCTCGCCATCCATTAAGGTTTTCTTAAGACGGGAGGATTACAGTAGCCTGATCCATTACCGCCTATGAGCCTTCGTGTGAACCCATCAAACGCCAAACAATCGTCATTAAATCAATTCTCAACGGCTAGCCAAATTCAGACTGACGCCCTTTACTCCTTGCCCGCATCCTTTTACCGTTGGCAAGCCTTTGGGCTGGTGGTGGCTGCGCTGTTGTTTATCTGGTTGTCACGCAATGAACAGCTGGATTGGGTAGTCAGTAATTATTGGTATGACGCCGCCAGCCAGCGTTTTCCGTGGCAGAACAACTACTGGCTGGATCTGATCAACCATCGGTTGTTAAAGATTTCGGTGATCGCCGGAGCGGTACTGGCGCTGCTTTGGGGAATTTATCGCCGTAACGCGCGGCTGATCGTCGCCATGCTGTTGATCGGCATTGGGCCGTTAGTGGTGGGGATCCTGAAGGTCACCAGCGCACACTCATGCCCCTGGGATCTGCTGGAGTACGGTGGCAAAGCAATGTCATTTCCACTGTTTGGCACCACGCCAGCGTTTCCGGGGCCTGGCCGTTGCTTCCCCGGTGGCCACGCTTCCAGCGGCTTCGCCGTGATGGCACTGTTCTTTCTGTTTTATCCGCAACGCCCGCGCCTGGCTTACTGGTGCTGGCTGGCCGGCATCACGCTTGGCATGCTGATGGGCTTTGGCCAGATCATGCGGGGCGCACATTTTCTTTCCCATAACCTGTGGGCCGGGTGGTGGGTTTGGTTCAGCCAGTTGGCTGTTTATTGGTGTATCAGCGGCTATTTTCGCCGTAAGACGAGGTAATACTTAATGGAGCAGTTGAACTATCTTCTTTTCGCCTGGATCGATGCCACCCCGGCCAGCCCGGAATGGTTAATCGATCTTGCCACCTTCATCGCACGGGATCTGATCGCCATTATCCCCCTGCTGATTGTCGGCCTGTGGTTCTGGGGGGCACATAGCCAACTGGCAGCACAGCGAGAAGTGGTAGCCAAAACGACCATTGCCCTGTTATTTGCCATGAGCGCTTCGGCCGCTATCGGAGCACTGTTACCTCATGAGCGCCCGTTTGTCACCGGTATCGGCTATACCTTCCTGGCGCATGCGCCAGACAGTTCTTTCCCTAGCAATCATGGCACTGCCATCTTCACCTTTGCCCTGGCCTTCCTGTGCTGGCATCGTGTCTGGTCAGGTATTTTGCTGATGGTCGCGGCCGTCGCCATTGCCTGGTCCCGCGTATTCCTTGGTGTGCACTGGCCACTGGATATGGTGGGCGGTTTCCTGCTGGGCTGTGTGGGTTGTCTGTTTGCCCAATTGGTGTGGAATCTGTTTGGTGATGCCATCGCCCAACGTCTAACGCGCCTATACCATTTCCTGTTTGCCTTCCCGATCCGTAAAGGATGGGTCAAGGAGTAATACCTGCCCGCAGGGGGCAAGCCCCCTGCCAGCTAGAGTATGCCTGTCATCACGCGGAACTCCCGCATCTCCCCTGCTTTTAACATCACCGCCATCGGTGTTGCTGTACTCTCTGGGCTGCAACTGGCCGGCTGGACGAACGCCGTCGCCCGTGAGTTGGCTCGTGGCCGCCGTAAGACGGCATAGCTGAATTGGCCGGTGGCAAAACGGGTTACATACCTTCTGCCGCACGGTGCCAGCATAAAGAACTCGGCCTGATCAACATATAACGAGAGATCGTCAGAACAAATGACCTGCTGCGGATTATCACGGATATTGAGCGCACAGCCCGGCAGATTTTGGCGGAAAACGGCCCCCTCTTCACAGGCATAGTTCATATGGCACATATAACTTAATGGCTGAGCCTGCTCAGCCAGGTTGTCGATCACCATTTCAATACTGAACTGTGTGCTGTTGGCGGCTAACTGAACGGCCGGTTGGATGCGGCAAGGGCCATCGGCAGTGCGGGCTCGTACAGCGATCGCTTCCTCTTCGACTTCCAGCCAGACATCAATCACCGGACCATGATTAGCAGGCAATCCTTGGTGAGAGGCAAAACAGCCACGGGCATCATTACGTCGAGGCTGCAGCTGGCTGGCTTTTGCTTTGAGAGACTGGCCATCAAACACCGCATCCCAAATCATCAAATCCTGGTAGGGCAACAACGTTAAGGTACCCCGCTGATTTTGCAGCACCAACGCGGCGATATCACCAGGAAACATAAACGCGGTCACCGTAAAACCAGCGCCGCGATACACTTCATTCGGCTCTATGCCGAACAATCCAGGGCTCAGATTAATGATCGTCTTCATCTTCTTTCCTCAGGGGGCAGCCGTTGCACAGTGAACGGATTTGTCAATATACAGTCTATGTTATTTAAATAACATTTTCTAGCAAACACTGTGTTAGACGTTGCTGTAAAACTCCAGCTCTCCCTAAAAATTACTTTTAATACAGCTTGAAACATCAATGTTAGGAATGTTAGGATTATAACATCACTGACACCACAGAACGTTTTTACCCCCATAGAGGAAATGACCATGACTACTGAACAGATTGATTACGCTCGCTATATCGACCATACCCTGCTGGCTATGGACACCACGGACAGCCAGATCAACCAACTGTGCGAAGAAGCGCGTCAGCATAATTTCTATGCCGTTTGCGTTAACTCGGGTTATGTCCCGTTGGCCGCTCACCTGTTGCAGGATAGCAACGTTAAAGTATGCTCGGTTATCGGCTTCCCTCTGGGGGCTGGTTTGACCGTCTCCAAGGCTTTCGAAGCCAAAGCTGCCATTGCCGCTGGCGCCCAGGAAATCGACATGGTGATCAACGTCGGTTGGCTGAAAAGCGGCCTGAATGACGAAGTGAAGGCCGATATCGCCGCGGTGCGTGAAGTTTGCGCGGCTATCCCGTTGAAGGTAATATTGGGAACCTGTCTGCTCAGCGATGAACAAATCGTTGTAGTTTGTGAAATGTGTCGTGAACTGGATGTCGCTTTCGTTAAAACCTCTACCGGTTTCAGCACAGGCGGCGCTCGTGAAGACCACGTCAAACTGATGCGTGCTACTGTAGGCAGCGAGATGGGCGTCAAAGCCTCTGGCGCAGTGCGCGATCGCGCTACCGCAGGGAAAATGATTGCCGCCGGTGCAACACGTATCGGCACCAGCTCGGGCGTTGCGATCGTTTCTGGCGATGCGGCTGACACCGGTAGCTACTGATTTTCGCTAGCTCTATCTAGGTATAGCGACATCTAATGCGGGGTTGTGCCCTCAGTGCGAACTGGGTCTGCACGACTCCGCATTATTGTGTTGGAGCGAACGAAAGAAACTTTTGGCTCCTTTATCCCTTTCGGCCACACTTGAGAAACTTGGGGTATAAACCTGTAGGAAAAACTGATGGAAACCCGGCGCGACGAACGTATCAACCGGCTAGTTCAGGCTCTAAAGCGTTCTGACAAGATCCACTTAAAAGAAGCAGCCGCACTGCTCGGCGTCTCGGAAATGACCATCCGGCGCGATCTCAGTGCCGAACCTGCTGCAGTGGTCTTGCTTGGGGGTTATGTCGTAGCCGATCCGCGTATCAACGGGGTCACCAATTATTTTGTCTCCGACCAGAAAGCCAAACAGGTGGCGGAAAAGCGCCGTATTGGCATGCTGGCGGCACCGCTGGTCAACGAAAACGACACGGTTTTCTTTGACTGTGGCACCACCACCCCGGCCATTATCGACGCCATTGCCGATGAACTCCCCTTTACCGCCATTTGCCACTCACTCAACACCTTTCTGGCGCTGCAGGACAAGCCCAACTGCAAGGTGATCCTGTGCGGCGGTGAATTCAAACCGAGCAACTACATTTTCACCGCTGTTGGCCAACATAATGAGTTGGACCACATCTGTCCTAACGTGGCCTTTATTTCAGCGGCAGGCATCACTTTGCAGCACGGCGCAACCTGCTTCAACCTTGATGAACTGGCGATGAAACACAAAGCGTTGGACAAGGCGCAGCAAAAGATCCTGGTCGCCGACCACAGCAAATTTGCCCAAACCAAGCCTGCCTGCATCGGGCCGCTGGCATTGTTCGATAAGGTGATCACCGATCGCCAGCCTGATCCCGAGTTCATCGAGTTTTTCGACCAACACGCGGTCACTTTGCGTTTCTGATCTTGGCCTCACTGCCGATTTTATGCCGTGTCCCTTGGTGCTACTTGAGGGACGCGGTTGCAAATTCTTCGTTAAACTCAGGCTTTTTTTTAAGCAATTAAACTTAAAATATTCCTATTGGCCGATAATTACAGGTTAATGGATTGCAACAACTTGCTCGCGTTATTATTCTGCGCAGAACATTATTGCAGTAATTTGCATCAAATCTCCCCCGGATAAAATGGCTCCTTACCTTCAGCAGCCTCGTTATGCTGACTTTTGTTTAAAAATTATCAGCTATTTTTAATCAAATTATCAGAATTTATCCTTATTCATATGATGATTAAAATCGTCTTATTACGGTCATCCGTTTCTAGCCACAGAAACAATAAAAATCATTAAATAAGTTTAAAAACAATAAGATAAGTTTTCCCCTCACAATAACCAAACGTGATCTAAATCACTAAAATAGCTTAATCCGGCATTTTCGCTAGATCCAAACCAGCACATAAAATATATTGCTCGGCCTGCCACACAAGACAGGTTTTTATCCGGTTAAACATCATACAAACCGGATAAAGGTTGTGGGATTAGTGAGAGCGGTTGCAGCATGATGTTTTGCACAAACGCGTAACATTTGCATGAAAGTTTACAATAACAGCCTTTAACCGCACACATCACGCATTTGGGAGCAAGATCACGGTTGTTTCTGCTGTAAATCGTTATCTTGCCGCCAACAAAATCGGTGGGCAGTTGCTCCTCCGACAGAAACATCGGCGTTGACCCCGTTAACAGCAGAAACCATTTGGACAGGTTAGCAACATCATTAGCCTGATAAACAATTCAGAGGCGCAATTCAATCTCTAGTTGTAACAACTGATTTTACCACTGGCGGGATAGCAACTTATTTCACCAGCGGATTTTAAACTTAAGTTTTTCTTTTTATTTTAAATTATCGTGTTCACCTCGGAGATATTTATGGACACTACACAGACCGGCACTATCGCCTCTGCAGCCTCAGGTTCCAGCACGGCCTGGCGTAAATCAGACACCATGTGGATGTTGGGCCTCTACGGCACCGCCATCGGCGCTGGCGTCTTGTTCTTGCCAATCAACGCCGGTATCGGTGGATTGATCCCGCTGATCATCATGGCCATCATCGCCTTCCCGATGACCTTCTTTGCCCACCGTGGCCTATGCCGTTTCGTTTTGTCCGGCAAAAACCCAGGTGAAGACATCACCGAAGTGGTAGAAGAACACTTTGGTATCAGCGCAGGTAAACTGATCACCCTGCTCTACTTCTTCGCCATTTACCCAATCCTGCTGGTTTATAGCGTTGCGATCACCAACACCGTGGACAGCTTCATCACCCACCAGTTGGGTATGGCCTCGCCACCACGCGCCATCCTGTCGCTGATCCTGATCGTTGGCCTGATGGGCATCGTGCGTTTCGGTGAGCAGGCGATCGTGAAGACCATGAGTATCCTGGTATTCCCGTTTGTTGGGGTGCTGATGCTGCTGGCGCTTTATCTGATCCCTAACTGGAGCAGTGCCATCTTCGAAAACGTCTCACTGGCCGGTTCTGGCGGCAGCCTGGGCCACGGCCTGGTGATCACCCTGTGGCTGGCAATCCCGGTTATGGTGTTCTCGTTCAACCACTCACCGATCATCTCCGCCTTTGCTGTAGCAAAACGCGAAGAGTACGGCGTGGACGCTGAGAAGAAATGTTCCCGCATCCTGGGCTACGCACACATCATGATGGTGCTGACCGTGATGTTCTTTGTTTTCAGCTGCGTGCTGAGCCTGTCCCCGGCGGATCTGGCCGAAGCCAAAGCGCAAAACATCTCCATCCTGTCTTACCTGGCTAACCACTTTAACAACCCGGTTATCGAGTACATCGCACCAGTCATCGCCTTTATCGCCATCACCAAATCCTTCCTGGGCCACTACCTCGGCGCTCGTGAAGGCTTTAACGGCATGATTGCCAAATCGATGAGAAGCCGTGGCAAGACCATCACCACCCACAAGCTGAACCGCATCACTGCCATCTTCATGCTGGTGACCACCTGGATCGTTGCCACGCTGAACCCAAGCATTCTGGGCATGATCGAGAACCTGGGTGGCCCAATCATCGCGATGCTGCTGTTCCTGATGCCGATGTATGCGATCCGTAAAGTGCCTGCCATGCGCAAGTACAGCGGCCACATCAGCAACGTATTTGTGGTCGTGATGGGCCTGATTGCCATCTCTGCCATCCTGTACACACTGTTCGGTTAATAGCGCTCAGCCGGTGCCTTATGGCACCGGCTATCTCGAATCTCCCCTCCTACCCCGCCGCGAACTCAAGCATGACCCATATGCCCCCTAAACGGCAGGCTGAGGGAATTAACTTCAAGAAGGAAGCGAGACTATGGTCAGCGTTTTCGATATTTTCAAAATTGGCATCGGCCCTTCCAGTTCCCACACCGTCGGCCCGATGAAAGCCGGTAAACAGTTTATTGATGATTTGCAGGCTGCCGGGCAACTCCACGATACAACGCGGGTGGCGGTTGACGTCTACGGCTCACTGTCACTGACGGGTAAAGGGCACCATACCGACATCGCGATTATTATGGGCCTGGCGGGTAATCTGCCCCATGATGTGGACATCGACAGCATCGCCGGCTTTATTCGTGATGTAGAACAGCGTGGCCGCCTGTTGTTGGCAAAGGGTGAGCACGAGGTCGATTTTCCACAGCTTGGTGGCATGAACTTCCATAGCACTAACCTGCCGCTGCACGAAAACGGCATGTCGATCAGCGCCTATGCTGGCGATCGGTTACTGCACAGCAAAACCTATTACTCCATCGGCGGCGGATTTATCGTTGATGAAGAAAACTTCGGTCAATCGGCCAACAATAGCGTCGCAGTCCCCTACCCTTATCGCTCCGCAGTGGATTTGCAGCAGCACTGCAAAGATACCGGGCTTTCGCTTTCCGGGTTGGTGATGCAGAACGAACTGGCATTGCGCAGTAAAGAAGAGATCGAAGCGCATTTTGCCGACGTCTGGCAGGTGATGCGTGCAGGTATCGAACGCGGTATGAATACCGAAGGGTTGCTCCCTGGCCCAATGAAGGTACAACGCCGTGCTGCCGCCCTGCGCCGCATTCTGGTCACCGGTGACAAGAACAATATCGACCCGATGAACGTAGTGGATTGGATCAATATGTTCGCGTTTGCGGTTAACGAAGAGAACGCTGCGGGTGGCCGGGTGGTGACGGCGCCCACCAACGGTGCCTGCGGTATCATTCCAGCGGTGCTGGCATATTACGACCAGTTTATCCGCCCGGTGAACACCAACTCCTACAGCCGTTACTTCCTGACTGCCGGTGTGATCGGCACGTTGTACAAGATGAATGCTTCAATCTCCGGTGCCGAAGTGGGCTGCCAAGGGGAAGTCGGCGTGGCCTGCTCCATGGCGGCAGCGGGTCTGGCGGAGCTGATGGGCGGCAGCCCGGCGCAGGTTTGTATCGCCGCAGAGATTGCCATGGAGCACCATCTGGGGCTGACCTGTGATCCACTGGCAGGACAGGTTCAGGTGCCTTGTATCGAACGTAACGCGATTTCTGCCGTAAAGGCAGTCAATGCCGCACGTATGGCACTGCGTCGCACCAGCGAGCCGCGTGTTTGCCTGGATAAGGTGATCGAGACCATGTACGAAACCGGCAAGGACATGAACTCCAAATACCGCGAGACATCTCAGGGCGGGTTGGCCATCAAGGTTGTAGCGTGTAATTGATCTGGCAGAAGGGGCCACTGTTGGCCCCTTATCAAACAAAGATTAGCCGAAAATACCGCCAAACCACTGGGTCAGCTTCATCATCACAAAGTCCCACATGCGGCTAAAGAAGTTCCCTTCCTTCACTTCCTGCATCACCACCAGCGGGTGCTGATCGATAGTTTTGCCATCCAGTTGGAAATCGATGGTGCCCACCACCTGATTTTTCGCCAGCGGTGCTTCCAGCGTCGGTTGGTTAAGCTTGTAGCTGGCCTTCAGGTTTTTCATCTGCCCCTTAGGAATAGTCACGGCGGCATCCTTCGCCACGCCCAGCGGCACCTCGCCCACGTCGCCAAACCACACTTTCTGCGTCACAAAGGCTTTATCGGCCTTGATCGGCGTTGCGGTTTCATAGAAGCGGAAGCCCCAGGTCAGCAACTTCTCGCTTTCGCTAAAGCGCACACGGTCACTCGGAGCCCCTAGCACCACTGAAATCAGGCGCATTGGGCCATCGGTGGCCGAGGCGACCAGGTTATGCCCGGCCCCGCCGGTGTAACCGGTTTTGATACCATCCACGTTCAGGTTGGTACTCCACAGCAGGCGGTTACGGTTTATCTGGCGGATCTTGTTGAAGGTGAACTCTTTTTCTTTATGCAACGCGTACTCATCCGGCACGTCACGGATCAGCGCCTGGCTCAGCAACGCCATATCGCGTGCGGTGCTGTACTGCCCTTCGGCATCCAGACCATGCACGGTCAGGAAGTGAGTATTTTGCAAGCCGAGGGACTTGCCGTAATTGTTCATCAAGCCAACGAACGAATCCTGGCTACCCGCTACGAAATCCGCCAAGGCGATGCTGGCGTCGTTACCTGACTGGATGACGATGCCTTTATTGAGTTCCGATACCGGCACCTGATCGCCGGGTTTGATAAACATCAAAGAAGAACCCCGCAGCACCGGGTTGCCGGTTGCCCAGGCATCTTTGCCCACGGTGACCAGATCGTCCGGTTTGATTTTACCGGCCTTCATCGCCTGGCCAATCACATAGCTGGACATGATTTTAGTCAGGCTCGCGGGATCCAGGCGTGTATCCGCATTGCCTTCTGCCAGGATCTTGCCGCTGTTGTAATCCATCAATACATAGGCTTTCGCATCGACCTGCGGTGCGGCCGGAGCCTCTGCTGCCTGTACGGTAGGCACAACCAACAACATGACACCTACACTGAGGGCCAATTTACCAAGAGGAGTAGAACGGTTATTTTTCATCATGACGTCGCCAGAGTGTCCATTCAAACCATTGAAATAGCGTTAACTTTCAAACATGTTCACGTTTTCAGCCAACCAGCGAGAGTGGCACCAGGCCGCGCTGCCAACCGCGAAATACCCAGCGGCTCCCATTTGGGCCAACGCGGCACCGAAAGTGCCCTCGTTGTGAGTTTATTAGATTGCTCTTATTTTTGCAGGGTTTAGGCTGATTTTTCTGCATTTTTACATAACTGTACGTTACCGCAGAGAAATTGGTTGGAAATCAGGCTATGTGCCAGGTTATGCAAACTTTCAACAAACCGTCGCCGCACTGTCATCAAAGTTACTTATGCTCTGCGCATTTCACCGTGGCAACTGGCTCGACGCCGCGAGTATCCGTTATCCTGTAGCCGCAGCATTCCTTGCCGGAGAAATATTGATGGATTTAGCCCTGTTCGACCTGGATGAAACCCTGATTGATGATGACAGCGCCAGCCTGTGGGTTCGCTGGCTGGTGGCCGAAGGGTTCGCTCCGGCAGAATTGGAACGCCAAGAACAGTTGTTGATGCAATCCTATTATCAGGGACAACTGTCGATGGAAGATTATATGCAGGCAACGTTGGTTCCGCTGGCGGGCCTGAGTACCCAGACCGTCGACGGTTGGGTGCAGCGCTATATTCGTCGAGATATCCTGCCTCGCGTCTACCCCGCGGCACGCGAACGCATGCAATGGCATCGCGAACGCGGCGACTGCATTCTGGTGATTTCAGCAACCGGTGAACATCTGGTTGCCCCCATCGCCGAGCAACTGGGGGCCGATGGCGCGCTGGCTATAGGTGTCGAAGTGGCAGAAGGCCGTTTTACCGGCAATACCTACGGCACCATGACCTATCAGCAGGGTAAGGTCATCCGCCTGCAACAGTGGTTACAGCAACACCCTGAACTGCAATTTGCCCATAGTCACGGCTATAGCGACTCCATTAACGATAAAGCCATGCTGGAATACGTCGACAGCGCCACCGTTATCAACCCGAATAGCGATCTTGGCGCGCTGGCAGAAAAGCACGGTTGGGAAGTCTGCCACTGGGAACGCTGATTTCAAGGTGACAAAAACGGCTTTGTAGCGTAGGTATGAGGGTTACTTTTATCCGTCGATGAGGAGGTGCTTTGTGCTGACCATTTGGGGCCGTGAAAATTCTACAAACGTCAAAAAGGTGCGCTGGTGTGCCGCAGAGTTAGGGCTAAATTACACCCATATCAACGCCGGAGGTGCCTACGGTAAGGTTAACGAAGAGCCCTATCGTTCGCTTAATCCCAACGGCCTGGTGCCGCTGTTGCAAGATGGGGATTTCGTGTTGTGGGAATCCAATACCATTGTGCGTTATCTGGCGGCCAAGTTCGGCCAGACGCCATTTTACCCACAGGACCTCCAGGATCGCGCTGCGGCTGAAAAATGGATGGACTGGAATACCTCAACCATCGCCGCCCCCTTCCGCAACGTGTTCTGGGGCATGGTTCGCACTCCGCCCGAAAAGCGTGATATGGCGCTGATTGAGGCTGGCATTGCTGAACTGGAGCAACACTTTGCGATCATCGAACGTACGTTGGCGGAGCAGCCTTTCCTCTCAGGCCAAGAGTTCGGCATCGGCGATATTCCGCTCGGCAGCTTTGTTTACGCCTGGTTTTCCATGCCGATCGAACGCCAACCTAGCCCGCATATGGAACGCTGGTATCAACGGCTGTGCGCACGCCCTGCTTACCAGCACGCGGTGATGATACCACTCACTTGATTACCAAGGTGTCCCTAAGAGGCTCTTCGTAAAACGCAGGGCTAAACGACGAAATCGTGCAGCGGATTATCCGAATGAACTCCAGAGAGGTCATCACCGCCGCCGATCTCAAACTCATCTGACTGGGCGCTAATCGCGCCCAACCCGCAGCAGTTTCCCATTACTGTCATCAGTCAGCAGATAAAGGTAACCATCTGGCCCAACGCGAACGTCGCGAATACGCTCATTGCGATCGCCCAATAGCCGCTCCTCTGCCACTATTTGGTCACCGTCCAGTGTCAAACGGATCAGCTCCCGTTGTGCCAACGCGCCAATAAACAGAGAGTGCCGCCATTCGGGGAATCGCTGGCTGTCGTAAAAGGCCATTCCGCTGACCCCCGGCGAAACTTTCCAATAATGCAGCGGCTGTTCGGTCCCTGGTACAACCTGGCCCTTAGCCTCAGGGATGGCTAGCCCTGAATAATTAACCCCATAGGTCGCTATTGGCCAGCCATAGTTCTTGCCCCGCAGAGGAATATTGATTTCATCCCCCCCGCGTGGGCCATGCTCATGCTCCCAAATCACCCCACTCCACGGGTTCAGCGCCAATCCTTGCGGATTGCGATGGCCATAAGACCAAATCTCCGGTCGCTTGCCTTGTTGACCAACAAACGGGTTATTGGCAGGTACCTTACCCTCTGCCGTTAGCCGCACAATCTTGCCTTGCAGCTTGTCTGTTTCCTGTGCCGTCGTCCGTTGGTTGTTTTCACCCAAGGTAATAAACAGATAGCCCTGACGATCAAATGCAAGTTTAGAGCCAAAATGGTTGCCGGTAGACAACTTGGGCTGTTGGCGGAAAATCACGCGAAAATCTTCCAGCTGTTTATTGTCTGCACTCAGGCGCCCATAGCCGACAGCGGTGCCAGCTTTATCGGCATCCCCCGCCTCTGCAAAGCTAAGGTAAACCCGGCGGCTAGTGACAAAATCCGGAGCCAGCACCACGTCTAGTAATCCTCCTTGCCCCTGCGCGTAGACGTCCGGCACACCGGTAATCGGTGAGGAAAGTCCGGCAGACGGCTGCCATAACCGCAAACGACCAGGACGTTCCGTTATCAGGATACCGCTATCGTTCGGCAAGAAGGCCAGCGACCAGGGATGCTCAAGGCTGTCCTGTAATTCAGTCACTACCGGTGCCGCATGCAGCAGGCCATTGCCGAACAGCAACCAACCCGCAATCAAAAAAGGCCGCAATATGTCTTCTCCTTAAATTGGTAGAGTCCAATGAGTTTAGCCCAGATGGTAAAGTTCATGCTTTAATCTAAATTTCAATATGTTGCATTTTTCCTTTACTGTGCTTAAGTTAGTTGAACCATCCAGGAGGCACCATGAAAATCACCGTAACAGACGCACTACAGCCAGAAGATACCGAAGAGATTCGCAATCATTTGAAGACTTTTAACCGCCAATTTGTCGGCGATATCCTGAACAAAAACATCGGGGTTTTTGTCCTGGATGATCAGGGTAATAAACTCGCTGGGTTAACCGGCAGCACAGTAGGCAATTGGTTAAGCATCGATCTGTTATGGGTTTCTGAGACATTACGCGGCGAAGGTGTAGGCAGTAAGCTCATCAAGAAAGCAGAACAGCAGGCAATAGCGGATGGCTGCAAATTTGCGCGTGTAGATACTTTCAGTTTCCAGGCTCGGCCATTCTACGAAAAACAGGGTTACCAATTGCAAATGACATTGCACAATGCGCCGGTAGAGCATGAACGCTATTTCTTCACCAAAACCCTCACAGACTGACAGGTAACGCGATGGAAACCCAAGCAATGGTAATCAACTGCGTGGCGTACAAGGCCGGAAAACGGCTGACCGACGTGACGATTGAGGATATCAGTGAAGTGGTCAAGGAGCCGGACACCTTTATCTGGCTGGGCTTGTGGCAACCGGAAGACGCGTTTATGCGCAAGATCCAGGAGGAATTCGGCCTGCACGATCTGGCGATCGAAGACGCCTTATGTGCCCATCAACGGCCGAAAATAGAAACCTACGGTGACTCGCTGTTCATCGTGGTGAAAACCGCACAGTGGATGAAAGAAGAAGTCGAATACGGTGAGACCCACTTTTTCGTTGGTAAAAACTTCCTGATCAGCGTGCGCCATGGTGCTTCCTCCAGCTATGCCCCTATCCGCGCCAAGGCAGAGGAAAACCCCAAGCAGCTTTGCCATGGTAAGCGTCCAACGAAGGCCGTATTGACTAAGGTCGAGTAAGTTATTCTGTTGGCAGTGTTATACGCCACGGCAGTAGCTCACTGACCCGGTTTATCGGCCAGTCGGCAATCACATTCAGCACATGA
>NZ_JBLJAJ010000089.1:0-2342 GCF_047530005.1 Serratia sp. N21D137 | reverse complement strand
CAAGACGGTTTTAACGGCTTCGGCCCTAAATTCTTTCGAGTAACGTTGAGTTTTTCTGGTCATAGTGAACTCCTTTTAATCCCATTCTACTCAGGAAGGAGTGTCCGTTAAAATCAGGCTACCTCAGGGTTCGCAAGTTAAGATTATGACGCTCTATCCGCTGGGTGTATTTTTTGCTGATAACATGGCTGCTCAAGGCCAGCAAAGTCCTGTATGCCGGCCAGGCATCAGTCATGTAGAAAGCAATATCAAACTGGCCCAGTAAACCCAGAAGGCGCTGTAATGTCTGAGCATTACGGGGACCCAGTACATGTGCGAGGACTCGCTTTCGGATGCGGTCGTAGGCATAGAACAGCCATCGCTGATTGCTTTTACAGCGTACATACGACCACTGCTCATCAGCTTCACAGCAGATAACGACTTCTGCTCCAGGCTCAACGTTTTGCGCTAGCTGATGCGGTGCTAGTTTTTAGATGACGGAGTACAGTGTTGAGACTTATCCGCAGTACCCTTGCCGTATCGCGGCATCCGGAGCCGTTCATCGCCATATCAACAATGGTTTGATGGGTATCCGGTTTAGCGCCGTTGTAGCGATACTGGAGCTGAAAGGTCTTCAGATGTCAATACCGATCGAATTGTGACCCACCCTGCCAAAGTAAAACGGACCCACCCCTGATCGTGGTTACTCAGAAACTTCGGCTTGCGCCTGTTTCTTGAGTTGGCCACTTTTTAATTTGTCCTTCAGCCGGTAACTCTGCCCGCTGATCTGCACGATATGTGCATGATGTAACAAACGATCCAGCATAGCTGCTGTTAGCGTCTCATCATCTCCAAACGTACCGGACCACTGCGTAAACGGCAGATTACTGGTCAACACCAGGCTGCCTGACTCATAACGTCTGGCAACAACCTGGAAGAACAAGTTGCCCTCTTCCTTACCAAACGGCAGGTAGCCGATCTCATCGATCACAAGCAACCGCGGCTTGTGAATGATGCGACTCAGATAGCCTTTAAGTTCCCCCTGGCGGTAGGCCAGATTTGTCTACAGGTTCGGGGTCACTCCATCTTCCACTGGACCCCAATTAGCTAACACAACAGCAAGATAATTAAAAAAGTTCGGTTCGGTATACTACCGAACCGTTACTTGAAGCAAACTTAAGATTAACTATTCAAATTTATGAAGATGGCTCAAATAGCTGTAATGCAAATTCCTTCATAATTTCCTGTAGCAATAAGCTACAAGAGAGTTTGAATCTCCGGCAATACTATTATTCAATGGAGTACCACTGTCCATATAAACATATAAGTGTGTGTCTATGTATACGGTGGAAGTCCACCATGCCTGAGTACTTAAGCCATAAGTTCCCATATACCCCCACTCTCCCCATAGTGCTCCTTCAGCTCTCTTGCGAAGACTTAACTCACTTGCATCCGGAAGAACACCACTACTATTTGAACAATAATTATTTACAGTCGACCATGAGCCTCTTGGGGCTTGATAAAACCATTTTGATATATTTATATCAAAGACTAACGTATCTCCTCCCGAAATGGGTTTTGCCGTGATTTTTAATTTTTTTTGCGTAGCATCTGGCATTGACTTTAAGGTCACTCTACCTTTGTCCGAGACAGATGCCCAAACATAGTTTGAAGACCATGTATATTGAGTGTTACTTGATGAATCGCCAAAGATATATATATCGAATATAGCACCAACGAACCCTGTTGTTGGGAAGCCATTACCATATTGAAATGAGTAACTATTTGCGACTAAAGTAGATTTAGGTGGCGTAACAAAAGTCACTTTCTGTGGGGCAATAGCTGTCAATAAATTGTTTTGCTTTATACTTATTGTGGCAACGCCAGTCACTGTACCTGATGTGACAGAAGCAGTATATACTCCTTCTTTTGTTTCTGTTGTACTAGAAACAGTACCCAAGTCTGTAAAAAATCCCATATTCGCTTTTGTCACTTTATTCCCAAAACTGTCAAATAAACTAAGCGTAAGATCAGAACTGCTCCATCCAGTTGCCCATACACTGCTTTTATTTGTGATAAATGAAGATTTAGACACATCAATTTCTCCAGCTTCAAGATTTATTACAACAGGACCTTCATTTAATTTTATAATAATGCCATTTATGCGGACATTAATAACCGCGCTGCCAGCGGTGGTCCCGCTCATCCGCGCCGTGTAGACCCCGGCGTTCTCCGTCACGGCAGAGAACGCCGTATTCGTCAGCACCGTCTCAAACGCCACCGCCGCCCCCGTCACCGGGTTGCCGTTCACGTCCGTCAGGGCGAGGGTCAGCTCCGACGCGTCCACCCCGTTTGCCGTGATC
>NZ_JBLJAJ010000088.1:0-2410 GCF_047530005.1 Serratia sp. N21D137 | reverse complement strand
TATTAGGCGACAATTACTCTGACCTCTGTCGCGTCAATTACTTTGGCCGATTTGTAAGCTAAGCGTCCGATTTCCCAACTAATGGAGAGGTTGTGGCGCTTAACGACAAGCAGGTCAATCTCTATATGACGCATCGAAGAAAAGGCAAGACCCAAGCGGCCGCAGCCGCCAAAGCCGGTATCTCTGTTCGTTCCGGACGACGTATTGAAAAAGGACAGCGTTCACCTGTTGGCCATCGCCATTGGCGAACCCGACAGGACCCTTTGGAAGACGTGTGGGATGACGTTATTGTCCCTGAACTCAAATCTCGGCCAACATTGGCGCCAATTACCCTGCTTGAACTGCTGCAGGAAAAATACCCAGGCCACTATCCCGACACTCTTGCACGCACCCTGCAGCGCCGGGTCAAGGCCTGGAAACTTCAGTTCGGTAACGAACAAGAGGTCATGTTCCGCCAGGAACATCTGCCAGGCCGGCAGGCTCTGAGTGATTTTACGCATCTGAAGGATGTGGAAGTCACCGTTGCCGGCGAGCCGCTGGTGCACAAACTCTTCCACTTCCGCCTCGCATGGAGTCGCTGGAGCTGGATGCGCGTCGTACTGGGAGGCGAAAGTTTTACCGCGCTGGCTGAGGGTATCCAGGAAGCGCTGAGTCAGTTGGGCGGCGTGCCCCTGGAGCATCGTACGGACAGTCTGTCTGCGGCCTGGAAAAACCTCAGCCATGAAGACAGAGAAGATCAAACCGGCCGTTACGAAGCGTTGTGCCAGCACTATGGCATGGTCCCAACTCGCAACAACTGCGGTCGAGGGCACGAGAATGGTTCCGTTGAGTCTGCACACGGCCACTTGAAACGTCGCATCTGCCAGGCGTTATTACTGCGTGGTAATAGCGACTTCGCGTCACTGGATGACTACCGCGAGTTCGTTACCCATCAGGTCATGAAACACAACCGGCGGAATCAGGACATCATAAAGCAAGAGCTGGCTCATCTGCAGCCGTTGCCGTTACGTCGTTGTTCTGACTATGAAGAACTCTCCGTCCGGGTAAGCAGTAGCAGTACGATCAACGTAAAACATGTGGTCTATAGTGTCCCCTCCCGTCTGATCAGCCAGATGCTGAAGGTCAGACTCTGGGACGATCGGTTGTGCTGTTATATCGGCAGCAATGAAGTCCTGGCCTGCAAGCGAGTCCGGCCTGCAAAAGGGAAGCGTCGAGCCCGCAGCATCAACTTCCGGCATGTCATCGGGAGTCTGATAAAAAAGCCGAGCGCTTTTTATAACGCCACGCTGAGGGATGACATCCTGCCCGATGAGGAATGGAAAGCCCTGTGGCGACATCTGTGCGGGCGGTTGCCACCGCAACTGGCCGGCAGTCTGATGGTCCACGCACTGAAACTGGCTGCCGAGCGTGACGATATCTCTGTTGTTGCCCGCGGACTGGATACCTTGTTGAGGGAGCCGGGAGAGCCGGATCTGGAGAAGTTGATGCGGTATCTGGGTATCCAAGACAAAGCCTTGCCACCAGGCGACGTGGTCCAGCACACACTCAGCAGTTACGAGCAGTTGTTATCTGACAGGAGAACGGTGCAGTGACAGATATCCATACGCTGGAACGCCTGCTACGGCGGTTGAGGTTGAGCCGGATCGCCAGTGAATGGCACAGCCATGAAAAACGCGCGCTAGCGGAAGGCTGGACGCCGTCGCGTTACCTGCTGTCGTTGTGCAGCGAAGAGGCCAGCCACCGGGAGACTGAACGGTTACGACGTTATATCAAGGAAGCCCGGCTTCCGGTGGGTAAATCGGTCGGCGACTATGACTTCAAACAGGTCCCTGAGTTGAACGCTGCTCAAATAAGACAACTGAGCGAAACGACTGACTGGGTTGACGCCAGTGAAAATGTGCTGCTGTTCGGCGCTAGCGGGCTGGGTAAAAGCCATCTGGCGGCGGCAATAGTGGAGGGTGTGGTTAATCAGGGTTACCGAGCCCGGTTCTACAGTGCAGGCGAGTTGCTGCAGGAGCTGCGTAAGGCGAGATCGTTGCTGAGACTTAACGAGGTACTTCTGAAGCTGGATCGCTATAGGGTGATAGTCATAGACGACCTCGGTTACGTCAAACGGGATAATGCAGAAACGGGGGTGCTGTTCGAGCTGATCGCCCACAGGTACGAAAGAGGGAGTCTCATCATCACGAGTAACCATCCGTTCAGCACCTGGGGGAGTATCTTCGTGGATGAAACGATGGCGGTAGCGGCAGCAGACCGTCTGATCCATCACTGTTATCTGTTCGAAATACAAGGAGAAAGCTACAGGAAAAAGACCTCAAACGCAGTGGCAAAAAAGCCATCTAAATGATGGTGTGGGAGCGGCCATTGTAGTTGACGCCGGATCGGCAAAAGTAATTGACGTCTAATA
>NZ_JBLJAJ010000087.1:0-2455 GCF_047530005.1 Serratia sp. N21D137 | reverse complement strand
CAAGACGGTTTTAACGGCTTCGGCCCTAAATTCTTTCGAGTAACGTTGAGTTTTTCTGGTCATAGTGAACTCCTTTTAATCCCATTCTACTCAGGAAGGAGTGTCCGTTAAAATCAGGCTACCTCAGTCGTCCCGGTGCGTTGGAGGATCCTGACTGGGCTGAAATCCATATGGAGCTGCGTAAGAAAGGCGTCACCCGCCACCTTCTGTGGGAAGAATACTGTCAGCGGATGCCCGTCCGGGCGTACAGTTACTCGCAGTTCTGCTGCCGCTACCAGACCTGGTGTCAGTCGCAGAAGCGCTCCATGCGCCAACAGCATCTCGCCGGTGAAAAATGCTTTATCGACTACTGTGGGCCCACGGTGCCGGTTATCTCGCCAGAAACCGGCGAATGCCGCCAGGCGCAGATCTTCGTGGCTGTGTTGGGGGCATCAAACTATACCTTCGCAGAGGCCACGTATACGCAGTCGCTACCGGACTGGCTTCTCAGCCACGTCAGGATGCTGGAGTTCATCGGTGGCGTCCCCGAAATCCTGGTCCCGGATAACCTCAAAAGCGGGGTTAATAAAGCCTGTCGCTACGATCCCGAACTCAACCCGTCCTACCAACAACTGGCGGAGCACTATCAGGTTGCGGTGATACCTGCCCGCCCCCGAAAACCCAGAGACAAGCCTAAAGTGGAAGTTGGCGTTCAGATCGTTGAACGCTGGATCCTCACCCGGCTGCGGCACCAGGTCTTCTTCTCGCTGGCAGAGTTGAACCACTACATCCGTACGCTGGTTACAGAGCTCAACGAACGTCCCTTCAAAAAACTGCCCGGTAACCGGCGGGAAGCCTTCGAAAAGCTGGATAAACCCGCACTGCGATCGTTACCGGTACAACCGTGGTGCTACCGCCACATAAAGAAAGCGAAGGTGAATATCGATTATCACGTCGAATATGAGCTACGCCATTACTCTGTGCCACATCAGTACGTCGGTAAAACGGTGGAACTCCACGCCTTCGACAATCTGCTTGAGGTCTGGGCTGACGGGCAGATGATCGCCAGCCACCCTAGACGTCTTCATCCGGGTAACAGTACTGCGGCAGAGCATATGCCGGAGCGTCACCGCCATCATCAACAGTGGACACCGGGCCGGTTGAAAAACTGGGCTGCCGGTGTGGGACCTGACACGCTGACGTGGGTCAGTGAGCGTCTGGCAGAAAAAGCGCATCCGGAGCAGGCCTACCGCTTGTGTCTGGGGCTGCTGAGCCTGACGCGTGAGTATCCTTCTGAGCGCGTTAACAACAGTTGCCGTCTGGCCAATACAGAGGGGTTGACCCGGCTGAAGCAGATAAAGTCGATCCTGAAAAATAACCGAGATCTGGTTCCGGCGGACGGTGATCTGCATCCATCCCAGGAGCTTCCTCAAGAGCATGAGAACATCCGTGGCCCGCGCCACTTCCACTGAAACAGGAAACCCAATAATGCCACATACGCTGATGAAACAGCTGACAGAAATGAAACTGACAGGAATGGTTGCCGCGCTGTCGTCGCAGTTAGAGCAGCCAGGCACTTACGAAGAGCTCTCCTTCCGGGAAAGACTGACGCTGCTGGTCACGCGTGAATCTCTCGAGAGGGATCAGCGCAAGCAGAAACGTCTGTTGCAGAAAGCGCGGTTAAGGCTGGAAGCTTCGGTCCACGACATAGACTATCAGCCAGCGAGGAACCTCGAACGTTCACGGATCGCCCAGTTAAGCCAGAACGAATGGGTGCTCAGGGGGCAGAACCTGCTGATAACCGGCCCTTGTGGTTGCGGTAAAACCTATGTGGGTTGTGCACTGGGTAACAATGCCTGTCAGCAGGGTTACAGCGTGCAGTACTGGCGTCTGAGTCGGTTACTGGTTGAACTGACGCACAGCCGTGCAGATGGCAGCTACAGGAAGCAGCTTGCAGAACTCTCGAAAACGCAGCTGCTTATCCTGGATGACTGGGGGCTTGAACCGCTTCAGGCGGCTCAGCGCAACGATCTTCTGGAGCTAATGGACGATCGCTACGGTAAAAATGCCACGGTGATGATAAGCCAACTGCCAACGGATGAGTGGTATGGCTGTGTGGGAGATAACACGCTGGCCGACGCTATCCTGGATCGGCTGATGCATAACGCCCACCGACTGGAGATGAAAGGTGAGTCGATGAGAAAACGACTGGCACAGGTTGACTGAAAGTGAACGGTCGGTGTAATAAAGGGAAGTTAGGGCGCGTTAGGAAATAACGCGTTCACGTTCCTCCGGAACGGCGTTTTTCAAGGTAGTTGTCGCTTAATGTAATAAAATTACGTTATGCCGGTAAGCGTCAACTCAGCACCGTCTGGCTTAATGCGTCAGGCGCTGTAGTTTAGGTGTCCACTTATTCTTCCAGGTGGACACCTCCGTGAGTACTAAAGAACGACGTTCCCGTCAGCATTATTCCCCC
>NZ_JBLJAJ010000086.1:0-2455 GCF_047530005.1 Serratia sp. N21D137 | reverse complement strand
GTAAGCGTCAACTCAGCACCGTCTGGCTTAATGCGTCAGGCGCTGTAGTTTAGGTGTCCACTTATTCTTCCAGGTGGACACCTCCGTGAGTACTAAAGAACGACGTTCCCGTCAGCATTATTCCCCCGAATTGAAACTTAAACTGGTCAAAATGGCACTCGAGGCGAGCGAAAATGGCAGCAGCGTTGCCGCGCTTGCCCGTGAATACGGCATTAATGACAATCTGCTCTTTAAATGGATACGCCTCTGGCAGAGCGAAGGGCAGGTATCCCGGTCGCGACGCACATACCGTAAAAACGCCTCCCCCACGCTTTTACCCGTTCAGATAACCCCACCCCTGCAGGCCTCACCGCCAGTAATCCCCGTTGCCGAGCCAGCAGATACCGTCTGTCATGCCCGGCTTCGTCATGGCGATATCACACTGCATAACCCCTCTACTGAAATACTGAGTCTGTTGCTGCGAGAAATGATGGCGGGAGGGGCATCATGATGAGCCTGCCCGCGGGCACCAAAATCTGGATAGTGGCCGGTATCACCGATATGCGAAACGGCTTCAATGGCCTGGCGGCCAAAGTGCAGACAACACTCAAGGATGACCCCCTGTCCGGCCATGTCTTTATCTTCCGGGGCCGCAACGGTAGCCAGGTGAAACTGCTCTGGTCTACCGGTGACGGGCTGTGCCTGCTGACCAAACGGTTGGAGCGCGGCCGCTTCGCCTGGCCGTCAGCGCGGGATGGCAAGGTGTTCCTGACGCCAGCCCAACTGGCGATGTTGATGGAGGGCATCGACTGGCGGCATCCCAAACGCCTGCTTAACTCGCTGACAATGTTGTAAAAATGCCCTATCCCGGTATCATGCCGGGATGGACAATACGCCCCCCGATGACATCCTGCTGTTAAAACAACGCCTGGCCGAACAGGAGGCGTTGGTCCGCACCTTGCAGGAAAAGCTGAGTCAGCGGGAACGTGAAATCGACCATCTGCAGGCACAGTTGGACAAGTTGCGTCGTATGAACTTCGGGCGTCAGTCAGAAAAAATGGCCCGTCGCATCGCCCAGATGGAGACTGACCTCAAGCGCCTTCAGCAAGAAAGCGATGCCCTTACTGGCCGCGTGGATGACCCCCCGGTTCCCCGACCGTTACGCCAGACCCGCACACGCAAACCGTTCCCGGCGTCACTCCCTCGCGATGAGAAACGCCTGCCGCCTGCAGAAACGTGCTGTCCCGACTGTGGCGGCGCGCTGTCCTACCTCGGCGAGGATACGGCCGAACAACTGGAACTGATACGCAGCGCCTTCCGGGTTATCCGCACGGTGCGGGAAAAGCATGCCTGCCAGAAGTGTGACCATATCGTTCAGGCCCCGGCCCCTTCACGACCTATCGAGCGCGGTATCGCCGGGCCAGGTCTGCTGGCCCGGGTACTGACCTCAAAATATGCGGAACACACCCCGCTGTATCGCCAGAGCGAGATATATGCCCGACAGGGTGTGGAGCTGAGTCGCTCGGTGCTGTCGGGTTGGGTAGATGCGTGTTGCCGGCTGCTGTCCCCGCTGGAGGAGGCTCTGCGACAGTACGTGCTGACAAACGGCAAGCTGCATGCCGACGACACGCCAGTACCGGTGTTGTTGCCGGGGAATAAAAAGACCAAGACCGGGCGTCTGTGGACGTATGTGCGTGATGACCGCAATGCGGGTTCAATACAACCTGCGGCAGTGTGGTTCGCTTACAGTCCAGACAGAAAAGGGCTCCACCCGCAGAGCCACCTTGCTGGCTTCAGCGGGGTGCTTCAGGCTGATGCCTACGCCGGGTTCAATGAACTGTACCGTCCAGACCGAGAAGCCGGGGTCATCAAGGAGGCCGCCTGTTGGGCGCATGCGCGGCGTAAAATCCACGATGTCCATGTCCGTACGCCCTCGGAGACAACCGAAGAGGCCCTGAAACGTATCGGTGAACTGTACGCCCTCGAGGCACAAGTGCGCGGGTGGCCGGCAGAGCAGCGTCTGTTGGAACGACAGCGAAGGGCAATCCCGTTGCTAAACGGGTTGGAAAGCTGGCTGCGGGAAAAGATGAAAACGCTGTCGCGACACTCAGAACTGGCGAAGGCGTTCGCCTATGCGCTGAACCAATGGGCAGCGCTGACGTATTATGCCGAGGACGGTTGGGCCGAGGTGGATAACAACATCGCAGAGAATGCCTTGCGGCTGGTGAGTCTGGGGCGCAAGAACTTCCTGTTCTTCGGCTCGGATCACGGAGGTGAGCGAGGGGCGTTGCTGTACAGCTTGCTGGGAACATGTCGCCTGAATGGCGTCGATCCGGAGCATTATCTCCGTCATGTGCTGAATGTGATTGCCGACTGGCCGATAAACCGGGTCAGTGAGCTACTGCCGTGGCGTATAACACTGCCAACAGAATAACTTACTCGACCTTAGTCAATACGGCCTTCGTTGGACGCTTAC
>NZ_JBLJAJ010000085.1:0-2626 GCF_047530005.1 Serratia sp. N21D137 | reverse complement strand
GGCTCAGCCGCAGCTCGTTTAGATATCGTTCTGTTGCTGCTGATGACAGCGCACTGCGCCTGCGTATTCGTGAGATCACCGAAACGCGAATTCACTACGGATATCGCCGGGTACATGTGATGCTCCGACGTGAGGGCTGGCGCATACACTATAACCAGAGCCGTCCCCATTCTTCCCTGGTCTGGATGACACCTTCTGAATTTGCCGAGAAATCTGCCGGTTGCCAGAATATGCAGCCAGAATGAAGCCGGTTATTCCTGATTATGAATGGATCACAAACGGGGAGCGGGTCTCAGCCCCTGTGCGTCAGCGATGCGTTTTGCCTGGGAATGGGGCCTGCACGTACTGGTTCCGCACAGACATCTCTGCCACCGACAATACCTAAAGCGTAGATTGTAACGCCAAACTCGGCCTTCGCCTTATCCTCATAGGAACAACCAGAAACATAAACATATCTTTACAATTCGAATACAAAAAAATACCTATCATGAGGTATAAAAATAGCACCTGACATCCCTATATGACCAGGTACCCAACTTTTTGAGATTTTTTAAATCTTCCCACGCAGGTAATGCATACCTGCGTTTTTTTTACTTTTTTATTAAAATCTTTTAGCTCAGTAGGTTAGAGCATGCCACTGATAATCGCTCGGTCGCAGATTCGAGTCCAGCAAGCGCCACCCATTACGGTTATTGCATATTGGCTATTCGCTCTGTATCCAGGCTGATGGGGGGCAAAGACGGCAGATGGCTTGATACACATGGTTTAGGGAACTCCACTCTCTGAATTTGTGGACAGCTGAATGTCCCCTTTGCTGTGATGAGTGTCTCTCCTCGACTATGATGCCTGCCAGCGGCGGTATATTTCTTTCGTTACGTGCCTTGAGGATAACATCATCAACCTAAAAAATGGCGGTTGTTGGGAAAAGGGGCTACGTTTACAGGCTGAAGAGCGTTAGGCGTGCCCCCCATTGGCTCAATGGTGTATTTACCGGAATTGATAAAATCATGCCAGATATTGCTGATGAAGCACAGATTGAACATGACAAGATGATCGAACGCGGCCTGATGGCCATCCGCACACAGTTTACTGCAAGCAGTGCGCTTGTCTGCATAGATTGCGGTGAGACGATACCGGAAAAACGTCGTCACATCTTACCTGGCGTTAAGACCTGTGTCCTCTGCCAGGAGCGAAATGAGTTCCAGCATAAGGTCGGGGCTTATCCTTTGTTGACTCGCCACGCTGTGAATACGGACGAAGAGTGATTGATGGGTATATAAGTGCTGAAGTCCAACTGAGTGGAAAAGTACGTAAAGGCGTCAACATGTTGATTTCCAGATAACCTATAAATATATACCTATAAAGCTCATCTGGCATAACCATTCAAAACAAGCGCTGGGCTTTTCCCTAAGGTTTTGGTCAAAATCCCTATAAGCGACAGCTGACGTTTAGCTGTTTAACCCGTCATTTTTAAACCATTTTGGTAAAGTTCTTATGAAGCTAAGTACAAAACTACGTTCATTTACCTTTTTAGTTTTCGTCGGGTTATCAATATTAACATCTAACGCTGCCGCATCAACTCCGAGTGTATGGGACGAGCATAATAAAATGGTTATAGCCAGCTGTATTAAAGCAAGTAACTTGAAGTCAATAACGCCAGTTGTAAGCAGGCTGATGGAGTTTTCAGATGAAGTTGGTTATACAGCACTATTATTACAGGGATCTTATCCCCAACCACATATGGAAAATCAAAAGGGCCGGGAACTTTGCCTTTTCAATAAAAAAACGCAAAAAGTCTATATCAGCGAAGTTGACGGTTATCAATAATAGATAGAAGTGTTGGTACCAGTGTACATACTGAGCAATGTGCGGTTTTTTGTGCTGCTCAGGTTAAGTGTATTAGCTCAGACCTGATCTGACAGTTACCGGTTATTTATACAGGTATCTGTCAGATTACATCTGGCTTAAATTTTTCTCGGCCCAGATGTATTTTCCATCAAGTAATGTCTCCATTGGCGTTCGGCCACAGCACATTTTCCCCTGATGGGTTGGCTCATTATTATAGTGAGCCAACCATTCATCAAGATCCGATTGTAATGTATCGAGTTCGCCATACAGTTTTTTGCAGAACGCTATCTGATAAAATCCCTGCAATATCGTCCTGTGGAACCGTTCGCAGATGCCGTTCGTCTGCGGCGACATCGCTTTGGTTTTCGTGTGGTCGATATCATTTATCGCCAGATAAAGCTGGTAATCATGCTGTTCCACTTTGCCACAGTACTCCGTACCTCTGTCAGTCAATATTCTCAGCACTGGCAGGTCATGAGACGCGTAAAATGGCAGCACACGGTCATTCAGCAGGTCTGCCGCTGTAATCGGCGTTTTGGTGACATACAGCTTGCAGTGCGCTACCTTCGAGTAGGTATCAACGAACGTCTGCTGATAAATACGTCCGACGCCTTTCAGATTGCCCACGTAGAACGTGTCCTGAGAGCCCAGATGCCCCATTCCCACTCGAAACGCAACAAAGTGACCCACTGGCCAGACCCGGATAAAATCACCGCTCTGGCCCTACTGGAGAGCCTGTTGCATGCAGGGAAAACATCTGACTCAGAAAGAGCGGTTC
>NZ_JBLJAJ010000084.1:0-2632 GCF_047530005.1 Serratia sp. N21D137 | reverse complement strand
CTTATGAAAAAAACGTTTGCGATATTTTTTGCAATGATTATGCTATCTTTTTCTTATAGCAGCATCGCTGCCGATCCAAAACTGACTAGAAGTCACAATACTTTTACCCAAGGACTCAATTTGGACTCAGCACAAAGGGTAAAATTTGAAGCCATCAAGGCCCATACTGAAAAAAGCCTTAAAAGCATTGGTGTCAATAGTGTTAGTAATAATGCAATTTCCAAAAAAAATGAGTCAGAACAGTCAGATGACAAAGCTGTAAAGCAATATCTTAATGAAGTTGGGAAAGCACGGACTCAGGCTCGTTATTATCGATCTCAATATTCATTTGAGGCTAACCAGGAATTAACTACACACCAAAAAGGAAAACTCATTAACATCATAAAAAAATATGATCTTTATTGAACGGTAGTACGCCTGCGCTACTGTAAGTATCCCGGTAAAACGGCCCATTCACTTTTAGAGGTCTTCCGACATACTGATTATGTCACCTGTGGAGATAGCTATGCGTAAGATCCGATTCACCGAGCACCAGGTCATCGCCGTTCTGAAGTCCGTCGAAGCCGGGCACACAGTCAAAGATGTGTGTCGCGAGGCCGCTATTTCCGAAGCCAGCTACTACAACTGGAAGGCGAAATATGGCGGGATGGAAGCCGCTGATATCAAAAGAGTCAAAGATCTTGAGGACGAGAATCGTCGTCTGAAGCAGATGTTTGCCGATCTGAGTCTGGAATGCCGGGCGCTGAAAGACGTCATCGAAAAAAGCTTTAAAACCAGCGATAAATCGTGAGCTCGTCAGTTATCTGACTACGCAGTTTACGATGAGCATACGCCAGGCATGCAGGATGTTATCGCTGAGCAGGACGGTATTTCATTATCAACCGGATACGAGACGGGATGAACCGGTGATCCAGAGGCTGACTGAGGCGGCTGAGCGTTATCCGCACTACGGATTTAAGAGGATTTTTCAGGTGCTTTGCATGCAGGGACACGTCTGGAACCACAAGCGTGTACACCGGATTTAATGTCTGCTGAAACTAAACTTTCTTCGTAAAGGAAAGCAACGCATGCCGGTGCGCAATCCGGCTCCGCTGGCGACGTCGGGAGCGCTCAATCAGAGCTGGTCGATTGATTTTATGCACGACGCGCTGACATGTGGCCGACGTTTTCGGACTTTCAACGTCGTGGATGATTTTAACCGCGAGGCTCTGGCCATCAAAATTGGCCTGAATATCCCGGCGCAGCAGGTTGTGCGTGTGCTGGACAGGATAGTGGCAAACCGAGGATTCCGCTGAAGGTGCGGATGGATAACGGACCGGAGCTGGTATCACTGGCTCTGGTACAATGGGCTGAGGAACATGGCGTGATGCTGGAATTTTTCAAGCCAGGCAAACCGACGCAAAATGCGTGTATCGAACGGTTTAACCGAACGTACCGGAGCAAAATGCTGGATTTTTATCTGTTCAGAATGTTGAATGAAGCACGGGAAATCACAGAGCGCTGGCTGACGGAATACAACAGCCAGAGGCCTCATGAATCCCTAAATAACCTGACGCCGGAAGAGTACCGGCTGATGGCTGAAAAACCGGAAACCTCAAAAAGTGTGTGGAACTAAAACAGGTGTGCTTACAAGTGTTTATCATGCCGGAATTCTGTTTCTGAATGGAGCAGGATTTTGGGGTAGGGTCAACTACAGAACAACAAATTATGTTATCTAATTTAATTTTTTTGCATATGCATACTAAACTATACTTTTTGAGTATACTTAGTTGAAGACTAAAGTCATACACAATATGGGGAAAGTATGAATAGAGTAATAGTAGACTCGAATACGGGATTTGTTTTTTATAGCAATAAAAAAATAGGAGCTCTTAACATTGCAGAAAAAAAAATATTACTATATCTTTTATCAATGAAAGGGGAGGTAGCCCAAAAAGAGGATATAATTTCTATTGCATGGGAAAATAGTGTTACCGTTCCTAACTCTCTGAATGTTGCCATTCGAAATATTCGTATACTCCTATCAAAAGTTTCCGCCGAAAGCTTCATTATTACCATACCTAGAGTTGGTTTCTCCATACCAAATTATTCTTTTTTTCTAGTATCTTCTACATCTTTTATTAACGAGCAATTAGATATATCTTTAAAAAAAACAAGTGAAATGACTAGCTTTTTGCCATCATCGCCATTAGAAATAAAACATGCAATGATTAAACGAATTTTTAAGTATTTTTATACTATTTTTTTTTCAGTTGTTTTATTATCCCTGACCTTCCTAAATGTAATATTTTTTATAAGCAAACCTGTTTTGACATGTTATGATTATAAGCAAAGTAAGTATTGTGGTACATTTGAGGAGATGGGTGATGTACATGGTTATACTGATGATAAAGCAATATATATTTTTGGGAGGAATTACCATGACCATGAAGAGATAATTTATATCAGAGTTAATTAGGTAATGTAAGTATCCTGAATAACTGTGCCATTCATATTTATGGGTTCTACGCCCCATTCCCACTCGAAACGCAACAAAACCCAGGGGGCTTATGCCGCCTGTAAGTGTGTTAAAAATACCTCATTGGGGGAGCGATAGCCCAGAGATTTTCTCCCTCGTGTGTTGAGTATGTGT
>NZ_JBLJAJ010000083.1:0-2844 GCF_047530005.1 Serratia sp. N21D137 | reverse complement strand
GAAATACAAGGAGAAAGCTACAGGAAAAAGACCTCAAACGCAGTGGCAAAAAAGCCATCTAAATGATGGTGTGGGAGCGGCCATTGTAGTTGACGCCGGATCGGCAAAAGTAATTGACGTCTAATATTAAACTCTTCAGGATAACGCTTACTGCTCATGTGCACCTCTCTTTAGGCCATTTTAAATGACTCTGAGGTGTCTGTTAAACCCGTGGCGATTCAGAGCGTGATAGGCAGATAGTTTACGAATGAGTCTTTAGAGCAATGTCAGGTTGTTAAGCTGAATACGTAGAGCATGGTTCAATATGGGCCATTAGTGAGCTATGCTGCTATCAAGAATACCCTCCAACCACTCTGATCGTACATTGGGAAACCGGGATGCCAACTGTAAAATTTATCCTGTAGCTCATTATTCGGGACTGCCGTCCGGGTCTATAAAAAATAATACGCGCCTTTTCTGATCCGCTGCATCTCCTGCTTTTGGCCATTATTTTCAATCACTTCATTGATCGTTGATTCCACAAACGCCGTTGAAACCGGCTCTCAGTATTGGTGAATTTTGCTGCAGTTTTGGATTATCATCTGATTTTTCTTCATACAGGTGTACTTTTCATCCAAGTGTTTTTGCAGGTATTTCAGGTTTCAGTCGCGCAAACGCATCGACAATATTTTTCAGAAGGGGCCCGAATTATGTCACCTTCTAGCACAATTTCCGGACATGTTATGAGCCTTGCGGTCAGGGAACCTGGATCCCTTCGGGTAAAGGGAACCAGAGGCGTGGATATTGCTGATTACTCCGGCAACGTCAGTGAATTGTAACGTCAGTATCTATCCGACGTGCAGTCACACAAGCAACTTAAGCAATGGCATAGTGTTATCTATAACTAAAATCCGCTTAGATCATTGTTAATTAAAAACTTTAATCAATATTCCTTCATCGCAGGTGGCGGAAGAGAAGCCTGTTACCTACCGTTGACAACAGGTTCGCCCCGGCCAGCACCATGCGGTGCGCACGACATTTTTATTAGGCGGCGAGCCATAGCACAACTCTCGGCATAGCAGTCCCTATCCTGCTGAATACGGTGCCGTAGTGGTCGGTTTGGTTTTATCGCGCAGCACGGCTAACCCAACAAAAGCAAACACGATGGCCAGCAACGGATTAATCAGGTTAAAAAAAGTGTACGGCGCATAATCAAGCGCCGATATACCTAGCACCCCCCCCATGAATGCACCAGCCGTAGTCCACGGGATCAAAGGCCCAGTCAACGTTGCTCCTTCTTCCAGAGTACGGCTGAGCATGGCTGGCTGCAAACCGCGACTGGCAAATTCCTGGCGAAATAAATTACCGTTAACGATAATCGACAGATACACCTCCCCCATCAAACCATTGGTTACAAAACATGCACCAATAACCAGCGCTACTAAAGAGCCCAGCCGTTTGACCTGCTGCAATAGCCCCTGCATCGCCACACGCAAATAGCCGAGCTCGTCCAATAACGCTCCCAGACACAGCGCTATAAACGACAGCACAAAGGTTTCCATCATATTAACGATGCCGCCCCGATTAAGCAGCGTATCTAGTGTCACCACGCCACTGTGACTGACATATCCTCTATTCATGGCATTCAGTGCACTGGCCACTGAATCCCCCTGGCCAGCCACACTGCACAAGACCCCAAGTAATGCACCACTCATCAGCGCAATCAGAGCCGGTACGCGCAACAAACTCATCACCAGTACCGCAAAAATCGGTAGTAGCAACCACGGGCTAATCACAAAGTACTGTTGCAGCAACCGAAGTAATTCAGTGACCTGAGTGCTGCTCGTGCTTTGCGTCAAATAGTAGTGGCGTCCTGCCACATAAAATGCGGCAAGACTCAGCAAATACGATGGCACAGTAGTCAGCAATATCGAGCGTATATGGGCAAATAAATCAGCACCGGTCGCGGCAGCGGCAAGATTGGTGGTATCCGACAGGGGGGAGAGTTTATCGCCAAAAAAGGCACCTGAAACCACCATGCCAGCGGTGAGTGGTGCCGGGATCCCGAGGACTTGCCCCATAGCCATAAAGGCTACTCCTATAGTCCCGACGGTGCCCCATGAGGTACCCGTCGCCAGCGATACCACGCTGCAAACCAGCAAACCGGCCGGTAAAAAGAACGCTGGGCTTAAAATCTGTAACCCATAGACAATCAGGGTCTGGATAATTCCGCCCTGGATCCAGCTCCCGATAAGTGCACCGATGAGGATAAAAATACACAGCGCGGGAAAAGCCCGTACAATCCCGCTGCGCATACTGTCCATTATTAGCGCAAAGCGCCAGCCATCCACAATAGCAATCAGTACAGTGAACGTTAATGCCATCAGCAACAGGATCTTGATGTCGACCTGGTAAGGCATGCCGGCGGCCAGCGTTGCGATGATTAAAACGAGAATGGAGTAAGCCGCGGTTTTTCCCGGCGGGTTTTTCGATGCGGAGTTCGATGGGGGGGAAGACATAACCGTCCAGGATTATTATGGGATTATCTCCCCAGTATAAACACTGTGTTAGCAGACAAACACAGCTAAAGTATAGGGATATACTATGTGATGTCGTCTTATCTCCCACATTAACTAATGCTATGTGAAACAAAATGACGCGAAAAGAACGTAGCGCACCTTTGGTGCGAGCACGGCAGCGTTGCTGCCTCAACCGTCTTTAAGACCCAGCCTCACATTAACGTCGGGGCAGGCTGATCGCCCCGCACTAATACCCGCATAAAATGAGCACGTCTGCGACGTGAGCACGCTGACGCCGAGGCTCTTTTCCCATTCCCTGCCACCCTCTATACTCTGCACCATGTAT
>NZ_JBLJAJ010000082.1:0-2907 GCF_047530005.1 Serratia sp. N21D137 | reverse complement strand
GAACCGCTCTTTCTGAGTCAGATGTTTTCCCTGCATGCAACAGGCTCTCCAGTAGGGCCAGAGCGGTGATTTTATCCGGGTCTGGCCAGTGGGTCACTTTGTTGCGTTTCGAGTGGGAATGGGGCGGTGTGAGAACAGTGGGCAGAAGTGCAACAATACCGGCGAACGCCCATGGCACCGGTCCCGCAGGCGAGCATCCGCTCGATGACCAGTTTGGTCCATTCGGGGACGACGTTGCCGTGTTTAGCGAGTAACTGACCCCAGCCATCATCAATCTGGAAGAGGAGTTTTGCCGGTCGAGGTATGTGCATACACGGGATTATAGCGAGCTACGATGCCTGTAGAAACTCATTTTCTAACAGAGTCTTAGCTCCCGCCGCAGGCGGGCTACTGTTCTGATGTAAAAAGAACTACCCCCTCCCGGTAATAGTGGTGTATGATAAAAATTGATTAATAAAAAAATCAAATAACACTGGAAGAAAAAATGAAAAATTTAATAATCTTGGCTCACCCGGATATAAACAACTCTAACTACAACAGATATATCCTCAATGAGGTAAAGGGTGTTCCAGGCACGAAAGTAAATAATATATATTCATTGTACAAAAATTTCAAGATAGATGCTGAATCAGAAAAAAAAGACTTGTTGAGTGCGGAAAGAATAATCTTTCAATTTCCTCTATTATGGTATGGTGAACCGTCTCTATTAAAAACTTGGGAGGAACTTGTGCTTAGCCCAGATTTATGTTCTGGCCCTCTCGGAGATAAGTTGAAAGGCAAGGGGTTTTCTATATCAGTCACAGGTGGGGGATCACTAGAAGAATATGAAAGAAAAGGTATGAACTATAAAGCTGATGATTTGTGGAAGCCATTCATTTATCTTGCAAAGTATTGCCTAATGAATTTTGAGTCTATTATATACACAAGGGTTCCATATATTTCAGGTGATATTGATGGAGGGTGCAGTGATGAAGTTAAGAGGGTCATGAGGCCACATGTAGACAAAATGCTGGAGCTTTTGCGTAGACCAAATGTCCTATCTAATAAAGATATATTTTAATGCGATTATTTTGGTCTTTTTCAGGTGTATTAGTCGCGACTTGATGGTTAGGAAGCTCAATTGCATTTTTTTGAGCGCACTAACCATGAGTCGTAGCGTGACACATTCCCAGAGAGGGCGGGACCGCGAAGGGTTATACGTAAAAATGCCGGTTTTGCTGTGTTTTTAATCTAAAACCCATTTTTCAGGCGCACTTATCCAGAGTCGGTTCCTGAAGCCATCGTTTTTTCTCCATCCGCTGCAACCTGGTCGACAGTAATTCTGTTGCACGTCTGCCAGCCTCGGCACCGGCAAATCTCAACCGATCGCCGCACAAGATGCATTGGTACGGATCTGTGCCCAGGAAGCCTTTCATCAACACCGCGAACCCGGGCCGTTTGGGCTTATCCCGCACCGTCATCGACAGCGCTTCGTAGACCTTCGGCAACAGTTGGCCCCGTTTGCGGTTGGCCAAAAAGCCGTAGTAAGGGGTTCTATGCCGGAACCGCCGAAATTTCCGTTACCCCAGTTTCAGCCCGGAAACCAGCGTCTCCAGGTCAATAATCTCATTGTTGCTCTGGAAGGTGTAATGCCCGTTCAGCAAGATATGCTGCCAGGCCACCGGTGATATCCGGTTCAGAGCCTCAATACCTTTGATGTTATTTTCCGCTTCCAGTCGTTCCAGCAATCGAGATAGGATCGCGGAGTTGTAGTAAACGATCGCGTTGCAGATCAACCGCCCGCACTGATTACTGATTTCCGTTGCAATGTCATTTTTCCCGGTTAACTCTTTCTTTCCGCCGACTTTGGCTACCGCGGCGCGTAGCTGGTGATAAGACTCAACCCGGTTCTGAGAACGACGGATATTGCGTTCCAACTGCGGATCCCGCAGATACTTAAACGTGTAAATGCTGCGAACCAGCCGGTCATATTCAAATACCGCCTGTCTTGTCGGATTGGTTGTTGTGTACGTACACATTTTGCGGATCAGGGTTCCCTGCGTCATTTCTTTCAGCCCCAGCGTGGCGACGATGCGATCGAGATTGCTTTTTTCTCGAGTAATAAGGTTCAGGTCAATCTGTCCGGCGGGCTGGATCAGGCATTTTTTATAGGTCGATGGGTCTCGGGTACAGTACAGCTCCTGTAGTTGTTTGTTCAGATCAGTAAAATGAGGTTCAAAGCGCAGGCCAAACCAGTGCAGGATCGCAAAGTTGGCTTTGTTGATGCTGTGCATGTCGCCGGTGATGGCCGTGGGTTTTACCTCTGAGGTGTTGCGGTACCAGATATCAAAGACATGGTGGCCTTCATAGTCGTTTGTGCCAATCAGGTATCCGTTGATCGGGATGTGGTTACATAACAGTGTGTAGGCCACCATGCCTTTACCGCGGCCGAAGTATTTACGTGAATGCCGGGCTTTTACTGTTGGTCGTTCAACGCCAAATTTTTGCCCATCAACGGCACCATAAAGCGTTCCCGGATCAAACGAATAGAGCGGGAAAATCGGCAGTGCCTCTATGGCATCGGTGATGCAGTCATTGGCCGTGAGCAGTGATGCCAGCCGAAGGTATTGTTCATACGTGGTTTCCAGCACATGAAACGGAATATCGCTGGTTCGCGCCATGACATGGTTACCATGATTCATCGCCTGGGCAACGATGACCGCCATCAGGCTGTCTGCATCGGCTTCTTTTTTTGCATAGCGGGGTTGCAGCGGCTTCATGGCATGAAGAAACCGGCAGTGTGAGGTAGCCTGATTTTAACGGACACTCCTTCCTGAGTAGAATGGGATTAAAAGGAGTTCACTATGACCAGAAAAACTCAACGTTACTCGAAAGAATTTAGGGCCGAAGCCGTTAAAACCGTCTTGG
>NZ_JBLJAJ010000081.1:0-2914 GCF_047530005.1 Serratia sp. N21D137 | reverse complement strand
AGAACCGCTCTTTCTGAGTCAGATGTTTTCCCTGCATGCAACAGGCTCTCCAGTAGGGCCAGAGCGGTGATTTTATCCGGGTCTGGCCAGTGGGTCACTTTGTTGCGTTTCGAGTGGGAATGGGGCTGTTTGATGCCGAAGCCTACGGCGTGAAATCGTCGATACAGGATATGGCAAGCTGGGTTCAGGCTAACATGGCGCCTGCCAACGTGAAGGATGCCTCGCTGCAGAAGGGGATTACGCTTGCCCAGTCGCGCTACTGGCATGCCGGTAATATGTATCAAGGTCTGGGTTGGGAAATGCTGAACTGGCCGGTTAAAGAGAAAACCGTGGTCAAGGGTAGCGATAATAATAACGCACTGGCAGCGCTGAGCGTCACAAAAATCACTCCGCCAGCGCCACCATCAAGCGCCTCTTGGGTACATAAAACCGGCTCAACCGGTGGATTTGGCAGCTATGTAGCCTTCATTCCTCAACAGGATCTCGGCATCGTGATGCTGGCTAACAAAAATTATCCTAATCCTGTGCGGGTTGAGGCGGCTTACCGCATTCTTGATGCGTTGCAGAAGTAATTTTTAGCAGGGGGCATATTGCCCCCTAAATCTCTCAACTGCCCCAGCGACTTTTCAGGTAATTGACTGCCTGCTGGGTCTGTGGCTGATTGAGATAGTTCTCTCTGAACAGGATCGTGCCTTTAATTTGCGATACGGACTCGTTCAAATCCAGCTGCTTTTGTAACTCCTGCACGCCACCGTTGACCATCCAATCTGGCTCGTTCTTTGAGGGGATCCCAACTTTATACAGTGCAACGCCGATATAAAGACGCGTATTGGTGGAGGCCACCACATTCGCCCACCATTTGGCGAGCACATCATAACGGGCCGCGTCACGCGCGAAGGGCCAATACAGCTGTGGGGCAATGTAATCCAGTAAACCAAGCTGTACCCAACTGCGGGTGTCGGCATAAGATTCATCATAGGCTGCAGCCCCTCGCGTATTGGAACCTGCCGCATCGTGTGAGTGGTTACGCCATACGCCAGAAGGGCTGACACCAAATTCAACGTCGGGCTTCAACTTCTTGATAGTCCGAGAAACTTGCCCAACCAATTGCTTAGTATTGTCTCGCCGCCAGTCCGCTTTGGATCCAAAATGTTGCCCATACTTTTTGAAGGTCTGGCTGTCGTTGAGCACGGATCCAGGGGACTCCGCATAGAAATAATCATCAAATTGCACGCCGTCAATATCATAGTTGGCAACCACCTCCGCCACGATGCTGGTGATCCAGTCCCGCACCTCCGGGATACCTGGATCGAGCACAAATCGGTCGCCTGCGATGCGGATCCAGTCGGGGTGTAGCACATAGACGCTGGCTGGCTGCTGCGACAATGTGCGGTTCAGTTTATCAATGGTTACTGGCTTGGTGTTGACGGATACCCGGTAGGGGTTAAACCAGGCATGGACTTTCATGCCACGCTTGTGTGCCTCATCCAGCATAAACTGCAGCGGATCATAGCCTGGGTTTTCGCCAATATTCCCCGTCAGCACATCTGACCATGGCAAAATTTTTGATGCCCAGAGCGCAGTGCCATCAGGTTTAACCTGAAAAAAAACGGTGTTGATACCCAGCGTCTGCAGTTTATCCAGCTTGCCTTTCAATGCTTCTTGCTGTTGGCGAATGCGGATTGCAGGGCTGTCGACATTGACGGATGTCACTGGCGGCCAGTCTAAGCGGGAAACGGTTGCCAGCCAGATGCCGCGCACGGGTTCCTGGCTTTGCTGTGATTTACCCGGTAGTGGCTGTTTTGCCACCGAAGGCAACGGAGTGACTAAGGATTTCGCAGGTTCGGAGGTGCAACTGGCCAGTGAAAGCACACCGGCAAGAAGTACGATTAGCTGTTTAACTTTGGTAAAGCTATGAGAACAGGCGATGATTCGCTCCGGCTTCTATTGATTACTCATTGGGATAGCCCCAACACAATCTTGTCATTCTCTTATTATTCGAATTTTAGTCAATACCGGTAGGGCAGATTGATCGAATACCGGCCTATTGTCGTGGCCTGCTGCATCGTTTCCTCTCGAGGAGTTGGATTCGAGTATGGCCGTTAATCTGCCGTTTAAATCCGTTACACTATGATGTCTTCTATCCCAAGGATTTTACCGTTGTAGTGACTAACTTGTCCGATAAAGATCTCGAACTCAGTAAGTTATGTTTACAAGCGTCCTCTGCTAACAAATTACTCCTTCAATTTAACTAAAGAATCTTTTATGAACAAACGCCTATTTGCTGTTTTTCCCGCCATTATTCTTTCAGGCTGTGCTGCCACATGGGAACCGTTAGGTACGCCAACAATGACCCTGCAAGAGGCGAATAACCTTTGCGAAACTGAGTCATTAGCTCAGTACCCGGTTAAAAATGAGGTCGCTACCAGAAGCGTTGAAAAGCAGGTTTCATTGAAATGCAATAAAGATGACGATGGCTGTAACAGTAGTGGTTATAAATATGAAAATAAATTAGGCGTTGAAAGCTACCCCTTGGACGTGAATATAAATAGCCGGAAAGCCGCATTTACTGCCTGCATGGCAAAAAAAGGTTGGAAAAACACCAGCTGGCTATAAATAACAGGCCGCGTTTCTGAAGTCTGCATTTTTGATGCAAAGAGCTGTGCTCCAGGCTGATACAACGCCCGGAGCTCGCCCTTTGGGAGTGCCACAATTTATTTAGTAAACTCCTCTTCTGTATCAACGCTATCGCAGATCACCTTTACACCAGAAAACGACACTGTACCAGCTCCCTCTCCCTGTGGGAGTGTACAGACCGGGGACATCATGAACACTTGTTCGGGGACATGGTAGACACTTACAACATAGGTATGAGTACTTCTGAGTGGAGTTGCTTATGCCGTGGGATGAGAGA
>NZ_JBLJAJ010000080.1:0-2965 GCF_047530005.1 Serratia sp. N21D137 | reverse complement strand
CCTTAAAGGCCCAGGGAAGACTCATCTCGAGGCAAGTTTCGCGCTTAGATGCTTTCAGCGCTTATCTTTTCCGCACTTAGCTACCGGGCAGTGCCATTGGCATGACAACCCGAACACCAGTGGTGCGTTCACTCCGGTCCTCTCGTACTAGGAGCAACCCCTCTCAATCTTCCAACGCCCACGGCAGATAGGGACCGAACTGTCTCACGACGTTCTAAACCCAGCTCGCGTACCACTTTAAATGGCGAACAGCCATACCCTTGGGACCTACTTCAGCCCCAGGATGTGATGAGCCGACATCGAGGTGCCAAACACCGCCGTCGATATGAACTCTTGGGCGGTATCAGCCTGTTATCCCCGGAGTACCTTTTATCCGTTGAGCGATGGCCCTTCCATTCAGAACCACCGGATCACTAAGACCTACTTTCGTACCTGCTCGAGCCGTCACTCTCGCAGTCAAGCTAGCTTATGCCTTTGCACTAACCTCACGATGTCCGACCGTGATTAGCTAACCTTCGTGCTCCTCCGTTACTCTTTGGGAGGAGACCGCCCCAGTCAAACTACCCACCAGACACTGTCCTCACCCCGGATCACGGGGCCGAGTTAGAACATCAAACATTAAAGGGTGGTATTTCAAGGTTGGCTCCATGCAGACTGGCGTCCACACTTCAAAGCCTCCCACCTATCCTACACATCAAGGCTCAATGTTCAGTGTCAAGCTATAGTAAAGGTTCACGGGGTCTTTCCGTCTTGCCGCGGGTACACTGCATCTTCACAGCGAGTTCAATTTCACTGAGTCTCGGGTGGAGACAGCCTGGCCATCATTACGCCATTCGTGCAGGTCGGAACTTACCCGACAAGGAATTTCGCTACCTTAGGACCGTTATAGTTACGGCCGCCGTTTACTGGGGCTTCGATCAAGAGCTTCGCCTTGCGGCTGACCCCATCAATTAACCTTCCAGCACCGGGCAGGCGTCACACCGTATACGTCCACTTTCGTGTTTGCACAGTGCTGTGTTTTTATTAAACAGTTGCAGCCAGCTGGTATCTGCGACTGGCTTCAGCTCCGAGAGCAAGTCTCTTCACCTACGCGCCAGCGTGCCTTCTCCCGAAGTTACGGCACCATTTTGCCTAGTTCCTTCACCCGAGTTCTCTCAAGCGCCTTGGTATTCTCTACCTGACCACCTGTGTCGGTTTGGGGTACGATTTGATGTTACCTGATGCTTAGAGGCTTTTCCTGGAAGCAGGGCATCAACTACTTCTGCACCGTAGTGCATCGTCATCACGCCTCAGGGTTGATAGCGTTCCGGATTTACCAGGAACACCCCCCTACACGCTTAAACCGGGACAACCGTCGCCCGGCTAGCCTAGCCTTCTCCGTCCCCCCTTCGCAGTAACACCGAGTACAGGAATATTAACCTGTTTCCCATCGACTACGCCTTTCGGCCTCGCCTTAGGGGTCGACTCACCCTGCCCCGATTAACGTTGGACAGGAACCCTTGGTCTTCCGGCGAGCGGGTTTTTCACCCGCTTTATCGTTACTTATGTCAGCATTCGCACTTCTGATACCTCCAGCAAACCTCACAGTTCACCTTCAACGGCTTACAGAACGCTCCCCTACCCAACAACGCCTAAGCGTCGCTGCCGCAGCTTCGGTGCATGGTTTAGCCCCGTTACATCTTCCGCGCAGGCCGACTCGACCAGTGAGCTATTACGCTTTCTTTAAATGATGGCTGCTTCTAAGCCAACATCCTGGCTGTCTATGCCTTCCCACATCGTTTCCCACTTAACCATGACTTTGGGACCTTAGCTGGCGGTCTGGGTTGTTTCCCTCTTCACGACGGACGTTAGCACCCGCCGTGTGTCTCCCGTGATAACATTCTTCGGTATTCGGAGTTTGCATCGGTTTGGTAAGCCGGGATGGCCCCCTAGCCGAAACAGTGCTCTACCCCCGAAGATGAGTTCACGAGGCGCTACCTAAATAGCTTTCGGGGAGAACCAGCTATCTCCCGGTTTGATTGGCCTTTCACCCCCAGCCACAAGTCATCCGCTAATTTTTCAACATTAGTCGGTTCGGTCCTCCAGTTAGTGTTACCCAACCTTCAACCTGCCCATGGCTAGATCACCGGGTTTCGGGTCTATACCTTGCAACTAGTCGCCCAGTTAAGACTCGGTTTCCCTACGGCTCCCCTATACGGTTAACCTTGCTACAAAATATAAGTCGCTGACCCATTATACAAAAGGTACGCAGTCACACCACGAAGGTGCTCCCACTGCTTGTACGTACACGGTTTCAGGTTCTATTTCACTCCCCTCGCCGGGGTTCTTTTCGCCTTTCCCTCACGGTACTGGTTCACTATCGGTCAGTCAGGAGTATTTAGCCTTGGAGGATGGTCCCCCCATATTCAGACAGGATGTCACGTGTCCCGCCCTACTCATCGAACTCACAGTTAATGCATTTTAGTGTACGGGGCTATCACCCTTTGCTGCGCGACTTTCCAGACGCTTCCACTAACACAAGAACTGATTCAGGTTCTGGGCTGTTCCCCGTTCGCTCGCCGCTACTAGGGGAATCTCGGTTGATTTCTTTTCCTCGGGGTACTTAGATGTTTCAGTTCCCCCGGTTCGCCTCGTATGGCTATGTATTCACCATACGATAGTGTGTCGAAACACACTGGGTTTCCCCATTCGGGTATTGCCGGTTATAACGGTTCATATCACCTTACCGACACTTTTCGCAGATTAGCACGCCCTTCATCGCCTCTGACTGCCTAGGCATCCACCGTGTACGCTTAGTCACTTAACCTCACAACCCGAAGGTGTTTCTGTAAACAGAGAACACTGTCGTGCTGTTTATTTGAGAGACTCTATGACAGGTTAATCCTTACCCCAATACTTCTACGGAGGGATAAGTTTCAGCTGTCATGTTTCAATTTTCAGCTTGTTCCAGATTGTTAAAGAGCAA